>CBJNAR010000593.1:0-3550 GCA_966434075.1 uncultured bacterium | reverse complement strand
TTGCGGTCCCGGTTGACCCGCCCTGGGTTAGATATGTGCTGTGTAAAACCACTAGTACAGCTTGGCCTAAATGAACCAACGTTTAAGCGGTCAAAGCCTTGCCACGATAGGTCCAGGCAAATGGCTTTGCCATGGTCTGGTTGTAATACTCGATGAAGGCCAGTACTTTGGCCTCCAACTCCTCGACCGAGCGGAAGCTGCCCCGCTTCAGCAGCTTGCGCACCAATATGCTCAGCCAGATCTCGATCTGGTTCAGCCAACTACTGTGCTTGGGCGTGTAGTGAAAGACAAGCTTGTGGCTCTCATCCCTCAAGAAGGCGCTGCGCGAAGCACAGTTGTGCAGGATCCCGCGCTTGCCCTTCACGCCCAACTCGATCTCCAGCCCGCTCTGCGCTGCCACATAGCGCACCAGCGTCTCCGAGCAGTGGATGTCCAGGTTGTCCACCACAAAATGCCACTGCTGCACCTTAGCGTCGCTGCTCACGGTCCGCTGGACGTGCGCCGCGAAGTCCGCCTCGGTGCGCGTTGGCCCACTGCTGGGGCTCACCACCTTACCCGTCGCTACATCCAGATTCAGGATGAAGCTGCGCGTGCCATGGCGGATGTACTCGAACTCGCGCCTCTCCACCTTACCCGGTGCCATTGGCAAGCCCGGATGCTTGCGCTCCAGGGCCTGTACCCCGGTCATTTCATCACAACTGATCACCCGTTGGCCGGCTTGCGCCAGGGCCGGTGCTTGTTGGTAGATGCTACACACATCACTCACTTTGCGATCCAAATCCGGGTCAGCGGGCGGCGTCAGCCAATAGCGGCTGAGGTGCGGTTTGAGATCCCCCTTTTTAGCAGTCGCGCTGCGTGGCGCGCCGAGATCTGCTTGACGATGCCGCGGCTTTTGATTTCATCGGCCAGTTCGCGGCTCGTCCACTGGCTGATGGGCCGCCCGGAACTGGTAGGCAGTTCACAAGCCAGGGCGACGATTTGGCAAACCGCCTCACTACTAATGTGGGCTGGGCGACCCGGGCGCGGCCCGTCCGCCAGGCGCGCGCGGACGGAGAGATCGTCCAGCGGCACAGCGGCCAAGTCCAGCCAGCGCTGGCGCCAGAGGCGGACCATATCCCGGCTCACGCCGAGGGCGCGCACAATCTGGGCGTTGTTGCAGCCGTCGGCGGCGGCGAAGACGATCTTCGCCCGCAACGCTAACTGCTGTGGGGTGGAATGACGGCGCAGCAAGTCATCGAGTGCTTGGCGCTCGCTATCGCTCAGTTGGATCATTGGTGGTTTAGGACCACGCATTGGCTGTTACCTCCCGATTGGTGTCACAGCCATTATACCGTAGTTTCATTTAGGCCAAGCTGTACTAGCGGGCAAACTCGGGCTGGAAGCCCGGCCAGGCCACGTCCACCGTCACCCGGATCACGCCCGCGCTGAGCGGCGCGAACTGCTGGAAGCTCTCGGTGCCCAGGTCGATGACTTTGCCGTCGGCGCGCACCTGGTTGATGTCCTTCCAGTCGATTACATCCACGAACTGGACCCAGATGCTCTTGTCGCCGCGGGTCACGCGACCCCAGCGCCCGTACAGGTTCAGGTCGGCGGGCATGGCGGCATAGAAGCCGTAGCCCTTGTAGCCGTAGGGCAGGTTGCCCCAGCTCTGGTTCAGGCTGATGATGCGCTGCCAGTTGCCGGGGAACCAGGTCGAGCCGCCGTTAAACGACATCTCGAAACCGGGGCGGGCCGCCGCCTGGGCCGCTGCCTCGACGTTACGCAGGTCGAGCAGTTCGCGGCCAATATGGCCCAGCCAGATGCCGCCGTCGCGGGTCAGTTCAAAGCGGGCGCGCTGGAAATACTGCACCGTGTGGCCGCCCTCCACGAACTCCTCGCTGATCGGGTAGCCGAACGAGGCCAGGTCGCCGTGGCTGCGCCAGTAGTTGTAGAAGCTGCCGCGCAGCGTGTGCTGGGTTTGCGGGAAATAGGTCTCGTAGCTCGTGGGGCGGATCGCCGGCCCTGGCTGGAAGCGGCGGCTGCCCACCAGCAGACTCCCGGTGAGGCTGGCCGTGATGCGCGCATTGGCCGGAGCCTCGGGGTGGTATTCCAGGCGCCCGCGCTCGAAATACTGCACGACGACGCCGTTCTCCTTGAATTCATCGGTGATGGGATAGCCCCAGCGCTCGGCCTGGCCGTGGGCCAGCCAGAAACTCAGAAAGCCGTTGCTGGCCGTGTGGTTGGTCTGGCTGAAATAGATCGACCCGCTGGTCGGCAGTGGCGCGGCGCCCGCGGGCACGGCGAGCGGTACGCTCAGCACGGCGGCAAGGGTGAGACAGGCGAGACTGACAAGGGTGAGAACTGCGGGACGACGAGGGCGGCACGACAGGGATAAATAAGGTTCCGTACTACGCATATAGCGAACACTACTCCTTCAAGTGGGCACCGACCTGGCCCCGGCTTGCGGGAAACCGCCGCAAGGCGCGGCGCTGAATTGGCCTCAGCGCCTCCAGGGCAACAGGCGTGCGACATAGCAAAGCCCGGCGTTCGCCAGTCACCGAGCCTGGATCCCGCCCGCCCTAGCACCGATGACCCACGCGCGGAGTGACGGTCCGCACACGTGGCGGCGGGGCTGACGGATGCGTATTTAACTCACCTGAGGTCAGGGCCAATCCTTACCGTTCGGCGTGAGGGGTACGCACAGAGCGGATTGTACCAAAACCGGCAAAGCAATAGCAACGGGGAGAGCATAACATTTGTGTCACAAAACAGGCTGTAAGTTGGCGGTAAGGTGAGAGTAAAGTGGGGATAATGTGAGGCACTTCTTCTGCGTAGAAGATTGTCAGCTATTGACCTACCTGTGACGCAGGCGGCGATCCGGCGCTGCTGCCGGGCAGGGGGCCGGTTTGCAAACCGGCCCTTACAACGGCCATGACCCAGCCCATCCCCGCCCTACCGCGGGCACGGCGCGCCCGCTGCCGCGCGGCCCACGCGGGCGGGGCGCCGAGTCCGGCCTACCAGTCGCTGGTGGGGAAGGCGCTTTGCGCGGCGGCGGGCAGGGGCACGTCCACGCGCTTGTAGACCCAGTAGCAGCGGTCGGCCCAGTACTTGACCTTGCCGTAGAGCTCGTAGCCTTGCAGGAAGCGCGGGTCCTGTTGCAGCGTGGCGAATTCCTGGTAGAACTTGGGCTGCACATAGGACCCCGACGTGAAGACCAGGAACTCGGGCCGCTTGTCCAGGGTGAGGTCGGCGAAGCCCTGCGCGCCGGCCCGGTAGATCAGGTCGCCATTGGTCAGCGCACCGGGGTTGTTGTCGATAATGCGGATGCCCGAATAGTAGGCCACCACGCCGATGTCCTGCAAGGCGACGACGGCCCTGGGCGGGGCATAGTTGTGCAGCCACTGGCCCAGCGGCACCAGCGAGGTCAGCTTGGCCGTCTCGGCGCGCTGGCCGTCGTCGGCGGTGCGCGGGGCCATCACCAGCAGGAACACGGCCACAACCAGCCCGGTCGCCACCATGGCCGCTGTCCCACGCAGGCCGCGCCCGGCGGCCCGCCGCGCCCGTTGCAGCA
>CBJNAR010000592.1:0-3551 GCA_966434075.1 uncultured bacterium | reverse complement strand
CTAGCTCTTACGAAAATTGATTCGGCGTTGCAACTGTGCTAATATGAGAGTATCACCACACCAATAGGGGATCCCAGCAACGGGGCGTACCCTACCTAAAACTGAACAGGTAAACTGGTACCATACGGTCGTGGCCGCCCGGCAACTCTCACAAATTGGCCCTTCCCAGAATAGGTGTTGTCAGTATGCCAGCGTTCTGATCATCCGAGCAGCACATGACTCGGTGCTTCTATAAGCACCATATTAGGAACGAATACAATGCCTGACAAGCCAATGCCTCGCAATTTTATCTATCTCGATTTCGAGCGCGTTCGGTCCATCCTCTCGCAATTAGATATGGGCTTATTGGAGACTATAGAACGTGCACGCGAGCGCGAACAGGAAACCGGAGTGGACGGGGAGGGGGGATTCTGGCCGTTTGCTAAAGTCGGCGCAAGCGGCAGTCTCTTGTTCAAGCAGGGGGATACGGAGACTCGTAGCCTGCATCATTACTTGTATGCACTGTTTGAGGAGCTAGCCCATAAGCAGCATATGCTGCGTGATCTAAATGATCAATTCCAAAATGAGTCCTGGCAGACAGGAACAGCCCAAAGCAGTCTCCAACCCGGTAATTTATTCTGCATCAAGGCGCCGCTTACAATCCTCGATTACGAATATATGACCGAAACGCTCAAGTTGGTTATGTCAGCAGGGGCGCAACTCCCTGCGATTACAGGGTCCGCAGGTCCGATTAGTAAGAGTCAGAAAGCACAGATAGAGGCGATGATTGAGTTTATCAAAGCACTATTTCCAGCAGTTGTCTCTCTCAAAATTTACCCTGATGCATCCAGCATTGCCTATTTAAGAGGGCAACTTGAACCTGCCAACTTGCAGTATAAACGGGAAAATCTCCTGTTCCTCTATGGGCAGGACAGACAAACTACATGGACAGTTGTCGGACTTATTGCCAGTATTCCCGAAACGGCAGCTACCGCACCTCCCATTACAGGGTCCGATGTGGAAACCGTGTTGGAGCAGGCTTTTAGCGGCATCACCGGCCACGGGGTGAAGTATAGCGTTTCACCCCCTTCAATCGGGATCGTCCCTTTAGCTATCTATGAACCAATTACCGGGCTACCAGATTAGTCTCATACCTCTATTACCCGCTATGACTCAGTCGGAGTAGCGGACGCCCCTACACTTATCCGGGCGCGCCCACTACACCGTGAAGGCTCTGGACTTTAGCAAACACATCGGGTACAATACGGTGCTGAAGAAGGCCCGCTGCCGGGGCAGTCTGACTCCATCCGGCGATGATGGTATTAATTTTGCAACATTGTCGTCCGGCTGCCACCGGCATCCCGATCCGGCAGGAATCGCCTGCACGCACGGCGGCCTGCTGCCCAACCTAGACCAGTGTCTCGCGCTGCGGACGGTACGCAGGTGAAGGAAAGGAACGAAAGTCCTCTTATGAAAATGACTGCTATTGATCAGCGGCTGGAAGGCAGGCTCAAGGAACTGTATCACCGCCATCTGGAGCGCACGGAAAAGATCGACTGGAGCTACCACACACTGATCCCCTGGGAGCGGGGGCGGAATTTTAACACCGATCCCTGGTCCCCCGAGCAGGTCACGATCTCCCCCGACCTGCATATCGCCGTCGAAACGGCGTTGCTGACCGAAGTGAACCTGCCCTGGTTCACCGCGGGCCTCACCGACATCTTCCGCGGGTCGCTCGAAGTAATCCAGGATTTTATCCGCACCTGGACTGCGGAGGAAGATCAACACTCGGATGTGTTGCAGACCTACCTGCTGGTGACGCGCAACAGCGACCCGGTGCGGCTGCACAAGCTGCGCAAAACGGTGGTGCGCAATGCCTGGACGCCGGGCGAAGCCAGCCCGTTTGTGGGCATGGTCTACACGGCAGTGCAGGAGCTGTCCACCCAGGCATATTATGTCAACGTGGCGAAGAAAGCCGACGAGGAAGACCCGCAACTGGCGATCATCCTGCGCCGCCTGGCGAAGGACGAAACGCTGCACTATACCTTCTACCGCGACGCCGTGAAGGCCCACCTGGAGCTGAATCCGAACCTGATCGAGCAGGTGGCCGACGTGATGATGAACTTTGCCATGCCCGGCCACCTGATGCCCGACTTCAAGGCGCGCATCGAGGTCATCGGCGAGCGGGCGAATTACGGCGTGGCCGAGTTCTTTAAGCATGTGGTGGCGGTGCTGATAGACCTGTGGGATGTGCGGCGGCTGCAGCCGACCGCGCCGGAGGCAATCAAGGCGCTGGAGCGGCTGAACAAGCACGTCGAGTGGATGGCCCGACTGGCGGTGATCGCCGAGAAGCGCCGGGCCAAGATCCTGGCCGCCGCGGAGAGCAACGGGCGGTAGAGGCCGGGGAGCCGGGTCTTCCCGCTCCCGCTGGTCGTGCGTGAAGCTCCGGCGCCCTGGTGCCGGAGCTTTTGCTTTGTCGAGACTCTTCGCTGCGCTCAGAGTGACAACGCGGTAACGGTAGCGGAAAGGAGTGCCTGGTGAAAAGCTGGCAATACGCGGAGTTCGGCGGCCCGGAGCAATTGGCGCCTCTGGAGCGCGAGACCCCTACCCCCGGCGCCGGGGAAGTGCGCTTGCGCGTGGCCTATTGCGGGGTGAATCCTATCGACATGAGCACCCTGCGCGGGCGCTTCGCCAACCTGCCCCTGCCACACACGCCGGGCTGCGAGGTGGCCGGGGTCGTTGACGCGGTGGGGCCGGGCGTGACGAGCCCAGGGGTGGGCACGCGGGTGGCGCTAGCCTTCCGGCGCTACTGCGACCGCTGCTACTACTGCCTGCGCGGGCGCGAGATCGATTGCTCGACCTACCTCGGCGAGCCGGGGTTGCCGATCCTCGGCGTGCAGACCAATGGCGGGTTCGCGGAGTACCTCGTGGTCCCGGCGCGCAACGCCATCCCCGTACCGGAGGGCCTGCCGCTGGCCCAGGCGTGCGCGGCGGCGCTCGACGGGGCGACCGCGCACCACCTGGTGGATCGGGCCGGGGTCCAGGCGGGCGAAAATGTGCTGGTGGTCGGGGCGACCGGGGGCATCGGGACGTATGCGGTGCAGTTTGCTGCGCGGCGCGGGGCGACCGTCTGGGCGCTCGCGCGCGGGGCCGCGGCAGCAGAACGCCTGCGCGCGCTGGGCGCGGCGGCGGTCCTCGACCGCGAGCAGGAGGACGTGAACGCGCGCGTCCGCGCACTGAGCGACGGACGCGGCGTGGATGTCGCGCTCGATCCGCTGGGATCGGCCACCTGGCCGATGAGTATCGCGGCCCTGGCGCAGGGCGGGCGCTACGCCACCTGCGGCGTGCTGACCGGCGCACAGGTCACGCTCGACCTGGGGCCGTTCTATAACCGCCAGCAGCAGATCATCGGATCCACCGGCGGGAGCCGGGGCGACCTGGCGGAGACGTTGGCCGCCGCCGCGGCGGGGCAGGTCACCGGGGCGATCTGGCGGACCTATCCGCTGGCCGAGGCGCCGCAGGCGATGACCGCGTTGAGCGACCCGGCACGGCTGGGCAAGATCCTGCTGGAG
>CBJNAR010000591.1:0-3553 GCA_966434075.1 uncultured bacterium | reverse complement strand
GCCCCCACCGTGATGAACGGGATGCCCGCTTTTTGCGCCAGGGGGGCGGCAGTCAGCGACGATTCCGTGTCCTCGAAGCCGATGATGGCGGCGGGATTCCGGCTGATCGCCTCGCTGGTCGCCGCGATGATTTTCGTCGCGGCGCTGTCGAGCGCCTGGTACTGCACCTGGCGTCCGCGGACCCCGCCCGCCGCATTTTGCTCTTTGATCGCCAGCGCCACCGCCTGCGACACCTGACTATCGTAGGGTCCCTCCTCGCCCGTTAAGTTAAATAAGCCGATAATGAGCAGCGGTTGCCGGCCTGCCGCCGGCTCGCTCCCGTAGGCGCTCGTGAGTATGAGCGCCAGCAACAAGACGAGCGCCACAATTACCCGTCCCGTGCGATTACCAGTCACATCCCTTCCTTGCCTTTCTCACACGTTTTGTGGATCTAGTGGGCGGCGGCCAACTGGGGCGAGTCGGCCAGGAACGCGTTGTGGTGCGCCCCTACCGGGCGGGCCTGGTCGAGGACATTGGCAAGTTCCAGCAGTTCCTGCGCCTGGACCGAGATGTGCCGGCTGGCGATTGTCACCTGCTGCATCGCGCTGGCAAGCTGGTTGGAATTGAGATGAATTTCGCTGCTCTGGGTGCGCTGGTCGGTGCTGCGCTGGTGGATCGTTTGCGCGGTTTCGGCGAGCCGGTCGCTCGACTGCAAGAGCATCTGCATCATGTTGCTGAGCACGCTCATTTGCTGCGCCCCGCTGTCGGCGGCGAGGCGCGCCTGGTGGGTGGCCGTCGCCGTCTGATCGGTTTGCGCCCGCATGCGCTCCAGCGCCTCTTCAATGCTGCCGGCGGCCCGCGAGGCGACCTCCGCCAGGTTGCGCACTTCGCCGGCGATGATGCTGAACCGCCGCCCGTATTCCCCGGCCCCGGCGGCCTCGATCGAGGCGTTCAGGCTCAGCAGGTGGGTATTATCGGCGACCTCATTGGCCTCGCCCACCAGGGTGCCGGCCGCTTTGGTGTCTTCCGCCAGGTTGCGCGCGCCGTGTTCCAGCGCCTGCGCCGTCTGCTGGAGTTCCGAGAGCGCCGTCTGCGTCATGAAGATGGCCGACTCGCCCGCCTCATGCTGGGTCTTGAGCTCCGTGGCCTGCTGCGCCACCTGCTGTGCGTGGGCGGCGATACTGAGCGCCGCCTCGTCGAGGCTGCGGAAGGCGTCGAGCATCTGGCTCAACCCCGCGCTCGTCGTATTCGTGATCAGTTCCTGCTCGGCGGCGGCGCTGGAGAGCTTGGCCGCCGCATCGCGCAACCCGGCGACAATCGACTGCTGCCGGGCATAGGTCTGCTCTTTTTCCGCGCTGAACTGGACCAGCGCGTCGAGCATACGCCCAAAGCGCTGCCCCAGCCGGCCGATCTCGTTGTGGCTGCGTGGCAGCCGCCCCCGGCCCCGCACGGCCACGTCATTGGCCAGGCCGTGGCGCTCGACATCAGCGATAATCAGATCGAGCCGTTGCAGCGGCTTCGTGACTACGATGCGCACCCCGATCACGGCCAGCAGCACGATGACCAGCGCCGTCGCGACGGTGCCCAGGCTCAACAGCCGCAATTCCTCGTCTACGGCTGCGTAGGCGATGTTCGTGGGGATAATCTGCAGCACGCGCCAGTTGAGCCGGTTGAGCGTGCGAATGCTGGTCGGGTCGTCCAGAGCATAGCCCTCGGCCACCTGCATGGGCGCGTAGGCGACGAGGTTGGCGTCCACGGTGCGGGTATTCCACTCGACGGGCTGGAGGACGGGTGCCCAGGTTGCCGGTAGCTGGGCTGCCGGCCAGGCCGGCGTCGTGTAGAGCACCCGACCGTCCTCGTTGACCAGCATGGCTGTGCTGCCCGGACTCTCATTCAGATCCTGGCCGAGAATCGGCCCCACCATGTCGGGGAACCGCAACCCCACTACCAGCAGGCCGGACGGTTTGTCATCCGCGTCGAGCACCGGCGCCGTGAGGAACAGCAGGCTGCCGAAGCCAGGCATGTCGATGGGCGAGGAAATCGAGTAGGCATCGCGGCCCAGACGGGCCATGTCGGGCCACCAGGGCTGGCGCGCGACGTTCCAGTACGGCCAGGCCGGGGTAGTGACGCCCTCCAGCCGCCCTTGCGCATCGGTCAGCAGCACGACCGCCCGGTTCGGGAACTGTTCGCGGAAGTCCTTGAGCAACCGGCCGGCGGCGTTGTCGATGTAGGTCAGCCGGACGGCGGCGCTAGGCGCAGCTTGCTCATAGGCTTGCTGCAGCGCCGTATCGGTCTCCGTGCGGGCCGGCGGCGGGAGGTCGCGCATGCCCGGTGCACGGGTGAGTGTGGAGGCCCGCTCCAATTCGCGCAGCAGCACATTGGATAGCTCCGATTCCATGCTGCTCACGCGGCTGGTATAGTCCCGGCCGATTCGCTCCTGCACGGTCGTCGAGACATGCTGGTAATTGAACCAGCCGACGATCACCAGCACGGGCAAGATGCTGACCAGAAATAACAGGGCGGCCTGCCAGGTCAGCGCGCCGCCGATGCGTAATCCCTTCCACTGTTGTGCTACCTTCAACGACTCTTCTCCCATTGCGTGGTTCCATAGTCCGCCGGGCATCGGGGCCGGCCATGGGCGGCCCTGGGATGATCACTGCCCGCGATCAGGTTCGGATCACGTCGATTTATCAGCAGTATAGGGGAATGGTTCGATCCGATACAATGTCCTACCAGTCCCATTCCCCAGGGACCTTAGTCTACTATAGGACGCCGTTTCGATGTGCCTGCCGGGGAGACTGGCCCAAATGGTAAAGATTGGGTATAGTGGGAGCAAAATGCGGTGCACATCGTGCCGCCAACCGTCGTCCATGCCAAGGAGCCGCCATGTTTCGCCGTCTACCCCCGATCCTGCTGCTGACCATGCTGCTGGTGCCGTCGCTCGCTGTGCCTGCGCCGCCCGCCGGCGCCGCGCCCACAACGCGCCCGCCGCAGCCCGCCGCGACGCTACCCGGCACCCCCATGTGCTTCGTCCAGACGGGCTACTGCCTGCGCGGCAGTTTTCTGCTCTACTGGCGCGTGAACGGGGGGCTGCCGCAATTCGGCTTCCCGGTCACGCCTGAGATCACCGAAGACGGGCGCACCGTGCAATACACCGAGCGCGCCCGCTTCGAGTTGCACGACAACAACACCGTGCTGCTCGGCCTGCTGGGCCGGGCCGTGACGCAGAACCGCACCGATAGCCCCTTCCGCCCGGCCACCGCCGCCGCGGGCGCCACCTACTACCGCGAAACGAGCCACAACCTGGCCGAGCCTTTCCGAGCCTACTGGCAACGCAGCGGCGGCTTGCCGGTCTACGGCTATCCCATCAGCGAAGCCTTCCAGGAACGCAGCCCCACCGACGGCAAGACGTACCTGGTGCAGTATTTTGAGCGCCACCGGCTGGAATATCACCCGGAGGCCGGGGCGGATGCGCGCATCCAGCTTGGCCTGCTGGGCAGCCAGGTCTACGCGCAGAGCTACGGCAACCTGCCGCCGCTCAAGCCCAATCCCGCCCTGGCGCCCGACCCGGTCT
>CBJNAR010000590.1:0-3556 GCA_966434075.1 uncultured bacterium | reverse complement strand
AGAGCACTTGACTGTGGATCAAGGGGTTGTGGGTTCGAGCCCCATAGGCCACCCCCCTAATAAAGCCTGAGACAGGTGATGAAACAGCCTCGACATTACGGTGTCGGCGCTGTTTTGCTATCCACTGTAGCCCAACATGATCACGGAGTTACTCGCAGGGGACCGCCTCCATCCTCCGGCGAAGCGCGTTGGGCACAACAGAGACCGCAGCGCTTCGCCGGTAGTTGTAAAAGGCGATCGGAAAACGAGGGCGCAAGCACGGCGTCAGCCGGACCGCGCCCATTCCTGCACCAGCTCCACGCAGACCGCCACGGCCTTGGCCATATCCTGCAAGCTGACCCATTCGAGCGGACCGTGAAAATTCTGCATCCCGGTGAAGAGGTTGGGCGTCAGCAGCCCGCGCTCGGTCAGCTTCGAGCCGTCGGTGCCGCCGCGGATAGGCGTGGATACCGGCTCGATCCCAAGTGTGTGCATGGCGCGCACGACCGCATCCACCGGGCGCATGTCTTTCTCGATCCAGTAGCGCATGTTGCGATATTGCGGCGTGATCGCACATTCGATCCTGGAGCGCGGCTCGGTGGCCTGCACGGCGGCGCAGACCTGCTGCAGCAGTTGCCCGTGCGCCGCCAGTCCATCCAACTCGAAGTCCCGCAGGATGAAATCGAGCCGGGCGTGTGCCTCCGAGCCCTGCATGTTCGTCAGGTGGATGAACCCTTCGCGCTCTCTGGTTGTTTCCGGGGTGCGGGTATGGTGCGGCAGTAGCATGATGATCTTGGCAGCCAGGTGCTGGGCATTGACCAACCGGCCGAAGGCGTGGCCGGGATGGATCGACACGCCGGTGATAGCCACCACCGCCTTGTCGGCCGAGAAGCTCTCATAGGTGATCTCGCCAAGCGGGCCGCCGTCCAGGGTGTAGGCGTAATCCACCGACAGCTCTTTGAGGTCCAGGGCACCGATGCCGCGGCCAATCTCCTCGTCGGGTGTGAAGCAGACCCGGATCTCGCCGTGCGGCAGTTCGGGATGCGCCAGCAGAGTTTTCACCAGTGTCATAATGATCGCGACGCCCGCTTTGTCATCGGCCCCCAGCAGGGTCGTACCGCTGGCGGTCACGATGTCGTCCCCGATCTTCTGCTGGAGATAGGGGCCGGCCTCGGGCGAGAGCACTTGCGTGGGGTCGTCGGGCAGCACGATCGGCGCGCCGTCGTAGCCGCGGTGCACGATCGGCGTCACGCCCGCGCCGTTGAACTGCGCCGTTGTATCGACGTGGGCCAGGAAGGCCAGGCGCGGAGTAGCGTGGTCCACCGTAGGCGGGATCGTGGCAATGGTGAAGCCGTTGTCCGTCACCCGCACCTGGCGCGCCCCTAACTCTTCCAACTCCTGCTTCAGCAGATTGAGCAGATCAAACTGCTTGCGCGTGCTTGGCACGCCAGGTGCCATCGCATCGCTCTGCGTATCGATGCGCACATAGCGTAGGAAGCGGTCTTCGAGATCCGGTACGTAGCCGGCTGCGAAATCTGTCATAACAGCCCCTCCAGGAAGCCAGGATCGATATGCTGTACTTTATCTACCGGCACTGCGGCTCTAGTATGTGGTAACGTCATTGCCGCATACTTCATGCCAGGACCCGGCCGGCGCGTTACCCACCGTTTGTTATTCGCTGCGACTGGCGAGAAACGCCCGCACGTGCGCCAGATTGGGGATCCCGCCGCGCCCGCCGAGAGACTGGCTGTTCAGTGCGGCGACGGCGCTGGCCAGAGCAGCCGCCTCTGCCAGTTTCATTCCCCGCAGGAGACCAAACAAGAATGCTCCATGGTAGCTGTCGCCACAGCCCGTCGTATCCACCGTTTTCGGAAACCGGTACGCGGGTTGATGAAACGGGCGCTCCCCGCGCGGGTGGATCCAACTGCCGCGCGTACCATCGGTGATCACCACTAACCCAGGGCCGGCACCGGCCAGAACTTGGGCCGCGCGTTCGATCTCCGGCTCCTGCGTATACCGCTCGGCGAAATCCCGCGCTACGATACAGATGTCGGTTAGCGGCACCAGCTCGCGCATCTCCGGGCGATAGCGATCGGCGCCGCCGTCGAACGACACTTGGCAGTTGGCGGCCCGCGCCAGTTGGATCGCGTGCAGGCACGCATCCCAGTGGCGCCCGTTAACGTGCAGGAACCTGGCCGACTGCATCAGGGCGCGGGGCACATCCGTGGGTAACAGTTCGGGTGCGGTGCCCGGCGTATACATGACCGCTCGGGCCCCGCCGGCCTGCTCCACCAGAATACATGAGGTCGCGGATGTGCCGCCAGGGCGCAGGACGAGGTAATCAGTCAGAACTTGCTCCCTGCGAAACTCATCGCGTATTAGGACGCCGCGCCAGTCGTCCCCGAGGGCGTCGACCATCGCCGTCCTGGCCCCGAGCCGGGCCAGCGTAACCATTGCGGTGGCGACGGGACCACCACCCTGGATTGTCATCGCGACCGCCCGCTGCACTTCCCGCCCAACCGGAAAATGATCGACCAGTGTCAGCATGTCCACCGTTGCCGCCCCGATTCCGACCACTTCAATACGCCCCATGGCCCGCCTCCTGACCCACGGTGAACGCAGTCACGCAGCGCATCACCCCGCACGACGGCTTCACGACGACCGCTCGGCGGCGGTTCGCTGATCTACTGCCGGATCGCCATCGCCAGCGCGATCAAGTTGGCGGCGTACGCGGGATCGCCGGTGTCCCAGCGGCCGGTCAACGCGCCGGCGGTGCGCACCGTGCCGCGTTGCGGTGGCGCCAGCGGCGGATAGCGCGGCGCGTGGCGGATCATCGCCAACTGGTCTGGTGCCAGTTCGGCGTCGGTCAGCGCGAAGGCCAGCAACCGGCCCAGATGCGCCTGCACGGTGTCCTCCCAACTGGCAAAGGTTAGGCCGCTACCCGCATCGACCCGGCGCAGCAGGCGCCCGGCGGCGCGGGCCGCCCAGGGCCCGCGCAAGCCGTCGGTCTCCAACACCAGTTGGGCTGCCGCCAGGAACGGATCGACGCGCACACCCGGCGCGTGGGTCCAGTAGTGGCCCACGATCTCCGCGACGCTGCCCGCGTACTCCGACCCCGCCGGGAGTTGGGACTCGATATGAGCGATCACTCTATCGCGGGTGCCGCTGGCCGGGCCGAGAATGGGCGACGCGGCGGTGATCGGCTGCTGCTGGGCGGTGATATCCGCCCACTGCCCGGCCAGGCTGATCACCAGATCGGCGTACTCGTCGGGACGGTTGCCGTCCTCTTTGGGGGCGTAGCGCGGCAGCACCGTGCGCACGGTGCGACGGTTCTCCCGCACGTAGATCGAGTTGGGATCGGTGAGCCGGGCGCAGAAATCGGCCAACCCATCGACCCAACTGCGGTAGACCGGGAAGTCGTGGAAGTGATCCACGCCCTTGACTTTGAAATGGAAGCGCACGGTCTGGCCTGTGGTGCGCCGCGGGTCGGTGGGCGTCGCCAGGTTGCCCCAGTTGAGCGTTTGCTTGGCGAGGCCGTTCGGGTCGGTGCCGAAGGTCGATTCTTTAGCGAAGAAGC
>CBJNAR010000589.1:0-3559 GCA_966434075.1 uncultured bacterium | reverse complement strand
TCGACCATGCCCAGCAACGGCACCAGTTGGAACTGGCCTTGCAGCAAGCCCAGCAGCACGGGCATAAAACCCGCAGCCACGAACGCAAGCACCAACCGCTCGGCCCCTACCGGGGTCGTGCTTGTAACAAGCCGCCCCACCACCCACACGACAATCGCCAGATTCAACAGGTCCCAGACGACGAATGCCGTGCCGTAGGATAAGAGACCCAAAGGCGCCAGCAGCACGGCCACGTAACCCGGATAGGTGTAGGGCAACAGTAAGGGCCGGACATACGGCGCAATAGCGGCATCGGTCGACGCCCGCTGCGTGGCGAGATCATACAGGCCACTCGCTTGCCCGGTAACCACCGCTCGTGTGCCCACATAGACATTGAGAAAATCATAGCGGTACGCGTACCCCGTCACGCTGGGCTGGCGGGTTGCATAGAGGATCCAGCCCAGCAGGGCCAGGCCGAGCAACGTGCCGTACACCAGCCCGGCACAATAGGCACCCCACTGCGGGCGGGACGGGGATTGGGATTGATCGCGCGCAAACATCTGAAGAAACTCCGTGTGTTATCGTGTAGTAGCAGGGCGCCACGGAGCGGGGGCCAGCGGATCCGCTGGGGCAATCACAGCAAGCGCGGGTCCCGTATCCGCCGGTCGCTTCCGCCCCGGCCACAGTTGTCGCTTTGGGCGGATAGCGCATAGGCAAGGGTAATACAAGGGTGGCACGCCCGGCGGGATTCGAACCCACGACCTACCGCTTAGAAGGCGGTTGCTCTATCCGGCTGAGCTACGGTCGCCCGAAGAGGTTCCTGCGGCAATTATAGGCCCGCCTCTCGCGAGTGTCAAGAAAAGGTGTCGTGTCTCATCAGAGGCGTGTATCGGCAGGGCCGCTTGTTGACTACACCTGTATCTTGTGCTATCCTCTGATCCTAAATCACGGCTCATGGAGGCCCAATTATGGCTGTGCCCGATTTTCAATCGATCATGTTGCCCCTGCTCCAACTGGCTGGCGACCAACAGGAACACTCCATCCACGAAGCAACCGACAAACTCGCTGCATTGTTTGCCCTTTCAGAGACAGAAAGAGCGGAGTTGTTGCCCAGTGGGAAGCAGGCCGTTTTCGACAACAGAGTGGGTTGGTCCAGAACCTATCTGAGGAAGGCAGGTCTTCTGGAGGCGACAAAAAGAACCTATTTCAGAATTACTCCGCTTGGCTTACAAGTATTGAGCCAGAATCCCACAAAGGTCAACGTAAAATTCCTTGAGCAGTTCCCAGGATTCTTAGAATTCCATAAGACCAATCCTAAAGACAAGAGCCCTGTTGCAGATGAACCGAGCAACACGCAAACACCTGATGAGGCCCTAGACAGCAGCTATCAAAACTTGAGGTTGGAGTTAGCCCAGGACCTATTGAGCCGGGTTAAAAGTGCCCCGCCTGACTTTTTCGAGCGATTGGTAGTTGAGTTGCTGGTTAAGATGGGCTACGGCGGTTCCATGAAGGATGCCGGACAAGCTATCGGAAAAAGTGGGGACGGTGGAATTGACGGCATTATCAAGGAAGATATGCTGGGTTTAGACGTTATCTACATTCAGGCTAAGCGATGGCAGGGTACCGTGGGTAGTCCTGAAATTCAGCAATTTGTCGGCGCCCTAGGCGGGCACCACGCGAAGAAGGGTGTGTTTCTGACTACCGGGAATTTCTCCACGGCAGCGCGAGAGTATGCGGCGAAAGTGGACTGGAAGATCGTGCTCGTGGACGGGCAGCAGTTAGCGCAACTGATGATTGATCATAATGTTGGCTGCTCAACGCATCGAACGTATGAGGTCAAGAAAGTAGATTCGGACTACTTTCCGGAGGAATAGGACAGCAGAATTAGCAATCCAGATCGGCAACACCAAGGGTCTCTCCGCAAGGAGAGACCCTTTGCAGTACCAGAAATCGGCCAGACGCCAACTCGGGCGCTAGATAAACAGTTCCGTGCGGCGGCGCCAGAGGCCCCAGGCGCCCAGCAGGCCCGCGAGGGGGAAGGCCAGCGCCAGCCCCTGGTCCAGCGTGCTGGTGAAGTAGACCGTCCGCCAGATGTCGTCGAAGCGGGTGCGGGCGGTGTCGCGCACGGCGTCGGCGGCCTTGACCACGGCGGCGAAGTTGGTCGCCGCGCTGCCGGTGCTTAGCGTACGCGCCGCGTCCACATCGCCCGCCGCCAGGGCCTGCGCCAGGTTGTTGCGATGCTGGTCGAGCCAGGTACGATACGCCTGGCGCAGCGCCTCAAACTCGGCGGCCTGGCCGGGGAAGTGGACGTTGGCGATCAACGGCGTGCGCGGCAGGCCGAACTTGGCCTGGGCGTCCAGGGCCGCCTGCTCGACCTGCGGGTCGATGGTGTCCGGGCCGCTCAAGAAGGTGGTGGCGGTGCAGTCGGTGGGGCCGCACAGCTTTTGCTCGACCAGGAAGTTGTACTGCTCGAAGCTCGCCAGGTGCGTGGCCGCGTGGGTCGGGTCGAAGATGGCGATGCTTTGCAGGGCGCGCTCCTGGCTGAGCAGGGCGGCGAGGTCCTGCACCCCGGCGACCGTGTCGTGGGCGTCGCGGACCATGACGCGCGCCTCGGTGGCGGCGCGGGCCAGTTGCTCCTGCGTCCACGCGCCGACCGCAATGGTCAGCAGCAGCGCGACGCCGAGCGGCCAGGACCAGCGATAGTGCATGCGGCGCACGGCCCACAGCCCGCCCAGCAGGATCAGGCTGAGCAGCACGGTCATGGCGATCACGGCGTAGCGCCAGTTGGTGATCCGCCCGGCGGCGCCCGCGTAGGTCGCCTCCATGTCCTCGACCTTGACGGCTTCGAGGCCGCCGAGCGCCGGCACGAGGCGGCTGTTCAGCGTCTCGCGGGCGGCCAGGAAGGCGGCGCCCGCCTGGTCCTTTTGCCCGGCCCGGTCGTAGGCGAACATGGCGCCGATCTGCTGGATATAGTCGCTGGCGGCGCGGTCGGCCGCCTGGTACACGCTGCCCTCGCCCTGCACCGGGTCGCTGATATTGCGCCAGGACAGGCGCGACTGCTCGCGGTAGGTGTCCCAGCTATTGATGGCCTGGGCATAGGCCGCGTCGTGGGCCGGGCCGGTGGTCGCCAGGTAGGTGGCGGCGGCGCTCATGTGGTCGAGCACGGCGGCGCGGGCACGCAGCGCGGCGTCCACGCTGACCGCGCCCTCGTCGACGAGGGTATGGTAGGCATCGTAGGTGGTGGAACTCGCCAGTCCGGCGATGATCCCGGCGAGCAGGCCAAAGGCCACCACCGCCGAGATCAGCGTGAGCATGCGGTCGCGCAGCCGGGCGATGCGGGGATTGCCCACAATCGGCGCCGGCGCCGGGACGGGCGCTGCCTGCGGCGGCGCGGCGGGCGCGGGGGCCGGTTGGGGCGGGGCTATCGTAGCGATGGTAACGGTCCTCCCTAGCTGCCCTTACCCGGCAGCTTCCCGGTGCCGGCCAGCAGTTTGCCGGTCTTGCCGGTGTGCAGTTTGCCGGTCTTGTTCACGGCGGCGTTGGCGTCGGTCGACACGAGCCGCCCGGTCTGCGGATTGAC
>CBJNAR010000588.1:0-3559 GCA_966434075.1 uncultured bacterium | reverse complement strand
GTGACCGAGTCGTACCACTGGCTGGGCCGGGCCTGGCTCACGACCATCGAAGCGCTCGGCGTGCGCGACGCGCGCCTGGTGCCCATTGCCGAGGTGCGCGCGGCCATCCATCGCCCGCTGCGCCGCCTGCCGGACGGCCCAATCACCGACGCGGACCTGGTGCGATTGGCCTGTTTCGGCTCGCTCTCGCCCTACGATGTCGCTATCGGGCCGCGCAAGCTGGTGGGCTTCTCGCAGGTGCGCCGCCGGGGCGGCCTGCTGCTCCAGGTGGGCCTGCCCCTGACCTGGGAGGCCGATCTGCTGGCCTCCCTGCTCGCCGCCCGCCCGGACGACCGCCCGCGCCTGGCGCGGCTGCTGCACGAGCACGCCGTGGGCCTGGACGAATTGCTCCCTACCGTGCCCGCCCCGCACGAGATTATGGCGGTGTTCGAGCAGGTGCTGGCGGATGACTGGGGTGTGCGCCTCGAACCGCTTGCTCTCGCGCCGGGCGCACAGGACGGAGACCCTTCGCTGCGCTCAGAGTGACGGGAGTCGGAGCGTGATACGTATTACATGGTTGGCGCCTAGCAGAGTTACCTGGGTCGTTCTATAGCAGGCCAAAAGCCGGGATCGCAGCATTGTCGATCCCGGCTTTTTGTTGCCGTCCGGCAAGCGGTTACGGGCGGGCGCACACTGCGCAACACGGGTTGCCGCCGTGGCCCCGTCCCAATTGTGACATTTCATTGATGTGGATAAGTGGATGCGGCCATTGCTACCCCCTGGCCCGTTTGGTAGAATACCCGCGGCGTCCGGAGAAGCGGCCCCTCATGCCCGGCATGGGCTTCCCCGGCACCGGCCCGGTCTTGGGAGCCGGGCCTGATGTGAGCTTGCACCAGGAAGGATCTTATGTTACGAATACGAACATTCTTGGCGAGCGCCGCCGGCGTGGCCGTCGCGGGTCTGCTTTCCCTCGCCCTTAGCCCCACCCCTCATGCCGCCGCTGCCGGCAATACCTATCCCTACGGCCAATGCACCTATTACGCCAAGTCCCAGCGCCCCGACATCGGCAACCACTGGGGCGACGCCCGCTTCTGGGACACCAGCGCCCGCGCCGCCGGCTTCCGGGTGGACGGCAAGCCGCGCGTAGGGGATGTGGTAGTGTTCGAGCGCAACGTGCAGGGCATCAGCCCGCACGGGCATGTCGGCATCGTCACCTTGGTCCAGGGCACCCGGTTCAAGACGATCTCGATGTGGGGCAACGAGGCGACCGGCAAGTTGCATGTCGCCTGGCACACGACCGGCGCGGGGGTGAGCTTCATCCACAAGCGCGGCACCGCCACCACGGCCAGCGCTAAGACCACTACCGCCAAGACCACCACGGCCAAGAAGACCACGACCGCAGCCAAGAAGGCGACGACTACCAAGGCGACCGCCAAGAAGACCACAACCAAGGCGACCGCCAAGAAGGCCACGACCGCCAAGAAGACTACAACCAAGGCGACAGCCAAGAAGGCCACGACCACCAAGGCGACCGCCAAGAAAACGACCGCCGCCAAAAAGACCACGGTGAAGAAGGTTACGCCGGTCAAGAAGGTGGTCGTCACCCACAAGAAGCCATAACGCCGCGCTGCCGCGGGCCGCGGCACCTGCCGTTGATTAGGGAAAAGGGCGGACCACCGGGGTCCGCCCTTTTGTTATACCGGCGGCGCGGGCTACGGCGCCAGGCGGTCGGTGTCGCGCGGGAAGAGCGTGGCTTCGCGCACGTTGCCCAGGCCGGCCAACTGCATCAGGAAGCGCTCCAGGCCGATGGCGAAACCACCATGCGGCGGCATCCCGTACTTCATCGGCTCCAGGTAGTAGGCGAACGGCTCGACCGGCAACCGGGCTCGCTCCAGCGCCGCCAGGTAGTCCTGGTAGCGGTGCAATCGCTGCCCGCCCGTCACCAGCTCGGTGCCGCGGAACAGCAGGTCGAAGCTGTTTGAGTAGGTCGGGTCCGCCGGGTCGGGGTGCGTGTAGAACGGGCGCTTGACCATGGGATAGCCGGTCACGAACAGGAAGTCCGAGCCATGGGTCTCGCGCGCCCACTCGCCCAGCCAGCGCTCGTGCTGCGGCGCCAGGTCCGGCTCGCCGCGGCAGTCCTCGCCGTGGCGCTCAAAGATCATTTGCTGCGCGTCGCGGAAGTGGATATGCGGGATCGTCGGCGGCACCACCGGCAGCGTTACTTTTAGCAGATCGAGTTCGGCCCCATAGCGCTCGCTCAGGCGCGCGACCAGGTGCCGCATGAACCGGGTGAGCAGGGCCATGACCGTGAAGTGGTTCTCGATGAAGCCGAACTCGGCGTCCAGGCTGACGTATTCGTTGACGTGGCGCGTGGTGTTGTGCGGCTCGGCGCGGAACACCGGCCCCACCTCGTACACCCGCTCGAACACGCCGACCATGATCTGCTTGTAGAACTGCGGCGACTGCGCCAGGAACGCCTGTTGATCGAAGTAGCGCACGGCAAAGACGTTGGCGCCGCTCTCGGTGGCCGCCGCCACGAGTTTGGGCGACTGGATCTCGGTGAAACCCTCGCCGTTCAGGAACTCGCGGTAGGCGGCCATGACCCCCGCTTCCACGCGGAACAGCGCCCGCTTGGCCGGGTGGCGCAGGCCGACGGTGGCGTGGTCGAGGAACGTGTCTAGCGAGGTCTTGAGCACAGGCTTATTGATCGGGAAGGGCAGCGGCTCCGTCACCGGCGTGATCACGCGGACGAGCGGGTCGTGCAACTCGAACCCGGCCCGCGCCTGGGCTTCGGCCACCACGGTGCCCTCAACTTCGATCACCGTCTCCGGCTGCAAGCCCTGCAACGGCGCCATGCGCTCGGCCTCCTCCGTCACCGCCTGGGCGATGCCGTAGCCGTCGCGCAGCAGAATGAAGTTCACCCCGCCCAGCGCCCGCGCCTGGTGCAGCCAGCCCTGTAACGTCACCCGCGCGCCCGCGTGGGCGGCCAGGTCGGTCGTGCGAATCCGTTCCATTATCGGTCTCCTTCAGGTAACACAAAACAGCACCCCCCGCGTCCTCTCGGTTGAAAGGACGCGGGGGGTGCCGCGTGGTGCCACCTTTCTTCGCCGCCGCCCGCGGGCGACCGCCTTTAGAGCCCGTTCACGGGGGCCGGCCGTGCTGCTCCGGAGTGTCGTTCGCCAGGGCCTCGGATGCCGTCTTTCAGCCGGGGACGGCTCTCTGCTTTCCGGGGCGACCCGCTACTCGTCTCCCTCATCGCGCGCTTTCATTATACCAACTCTCCGCCCGCGCCCCAACATCCCGCCGTCCGCCGAAAGACCGATTTCGCGCCGGGCATAGGGCCGTGCCCTTGCCGGGCCGCCACTGGCCGGTTTGAAACCGGCCCCTACAACGTGGTTGGGGAGTTGGCCCGTCGTCAGCCGCCCTTGCCCCCTGTCACCCTGAGCGCAGCGAAGAGTCGAGTCTCGTGCCCCCCGCGAGACGAGATGCTTCACTCCGTTCAGCATGACAATGATCGCAGCTACGGGCCGGTTTGAAACCGGCCCCTACAACGTGGTTGGGGAGTTGGCCCGTCGTCAGC
>CBJNAR010000587.1:0-3560 GCA_966434075.1 uncultured bacterium | reverse complement strand
GCGGGGGCCGGGGCGCTGGCGGGCACGCTCTGGTACGACGCCGGCTGGCAGGGCGGCCGTTACCTGATCCACACACCGGGTGGCCCGCGCAGCGGCCCCATTCCTCCGTGAGCGGGCCGGGCGCCGGGGGCCAATTCCTATAGGGATTGTAGGACTCTTTGGTAGCTTAATACCCGTATCGTCCTCTTGCCCTTGCGCGTTGTTTATATTAGAATAGTACAAAGGGCAGCAGGGGCCGCCCGGTCAGGACAGGCCCGCCGCAGCCGCAACGGCGCGGATAGGTCTGGCTGAAAACCTGTCTCTGCGATACTGGGCGTCCCCAGGGTAGCGTGTGTCTCACATGCCGCTCTGGGGACGTTGTGTATTTACTGCCGCGCCCACCCGTGTGTTCCAGCTCCGTCAAGCCCACTCGGGCCGGACAACCCGGTCCCCTACCCCAGGCTACCAGGCGTTTCCGCCGGTCGCCTCGGCGACAAAAGCAACCAACCTGCCCGGTCAGCCGTATTTATAGTAAGACACCTGTTCTATCCCAGGCAGGATGGTAGCCATACCCAAGCTCCGATCTGATACCGATCTCGTACCGTAGCAGCCGGGCAGGAAAGGGAAGGTGATCCGCTATGGATCTGATTCGCAAACTCGAAGAGTATCGCGCACAGGAACAGGCACTCGCCTGGGAGGGCACCTTTGCCGATTACTTCGAGATCGTCAAGCAACAACCGCAGGTGGCCCAGCTCTCGCACGCCCGCGTGTTCAACATGATCATGAGCGAGGGGGTGGAGGTGGGGAAGCGCGGCGAAACCCGCTACAACTTCTTCAACCAGGAGATCTTCGGCCTCGACCGCCCGCTCCAGCAGATCGTGGAGTACTTTAACTCGGCGGCCCAACGGCTGGAAGTGCGCAAGCGCATCTTGCTGCTGATGGGGCCGGTCGGCGGCGGCAAGTCGACCATCGTCAGCATGCTCAAGCATGGCCTGGAGCAATACAGCCGCACCGAGCGCGGCGCGGTCTACGCCATTGCCACCTGCCCCATGCACGAGGAACCGCTCCACCTGATCCCGCCCAGCCTGCGCTCCGACTTCGAGCGCGAGTACGGCATCTACATCGAGGGCGATCTCTGCCCGCGCTGCCGCTTTGACCTGGAGCACACCTGGGAGGGGCACATCGAGCGCGTGCCGGTGCGGCGCGTCGCCATGAGCGAAAAGCAGCGTATCGGCATCGGCACGTTCACGCCGTCGGATCCCAAGAGCCAGGATGTTTCCGAACTGGTCGGCTCCATCGATCTCTCGACCATCGGCGAAGTCGGCTCGGAGAGCGACCCACGGGCGTATCGCTTCGACGGCGAACTGAACATCGCCAACCGCGGAATTATGGAATTCATCGAAATCCTGAAGTCGGACGAGCGCTTCCTCTATGTTCTGCTCACACTGTCGCAGGAGCAGAACATCAAGACCGGGCGCTTCAGCATGATCTACGCGGACGAGGTCATCGTCTCGCACACCAACGAGAGCGAGTACACGACCTTCGCCGCCAACAAGAAGTCGGAGGCGTTGCAGGACCGCGTCATCCTGGTGCGGGTGCCGTATAACCTGCGCGTCAGCGACGAGGTGCGCATCTACGAGAAGCTGCTCAAGCAAAGCTCGCTGCAAAACGTGCATATCGCCCCGCACACCCTGCGCGTCGCCTCGACCTTCGCCGTGCTGTCGCGGCTGGAGCCGTCCAAGAAGGCCGGCATGAGCCTGATGAAGAAGCTGCGCCTCTACGACGGCGAGGACGTGGAAGACTTCAAGATCAAGGATGTCAAGGAACTCCAGGAAGAGTCGGTGCGCGAGGGCATGGACGGCATCTCGCCGCGCTACATCATCAACCGGCTGTCGAGCGCGCTCGTCCGCGAGGGCATCACCTGCATCAACCCCATCGACGCCCTGCGCGCCCTGCGCGACGGCCTGGAGCAGCACACCAGCATCACCCGCGAGCAGCGCGACCATTACCTGAACCTGATCGCCGAAGCGCGCAAAGAATATGACGAGCTGGCGAAGAAGGAAGTGCAGCGCGCGTTCGTCTATTCCTACGAGGAAGCCGCGCGCACGCTGCTCAACAACTATCTGGATAACGTCGAAGCCTACTGCAACAAGCAGAAGCTGCGCGACCCGATCACCGAGGAGGAGATCGATCCCGACGAGGGCCTGATGCGCGCCATCGAGGAGCAGATCGGCGTCTCGGAGAATGCCAAGAAGGCTTTCCGCGAGGAGATCCTGATCCGCATCAGCAGCCTGGCCCGCCGCGGCCAGAGCTTCGATTACACCAGCCACGAGCGGCTGAAGGAAGCCATCGAGAAGAAGCTGTTTGCCGACCTGCGCGACGTGGTCAAGATCACCACCTCGGCCCGCACGCCGGATCCGGAGCAACTGCGCAAGATCAACGAAGTCGTCGACCGCCTGGTGCGCGACCACGGCTACTGCACGGTCTGCGCGAACGCGCTCCTGACCTACGTCGGCTCGCTGCTGAACCGGTAGTGACGAGTGGTCAGTGGTCAGTGATCAGTGATCAGTTGAAGTGCAGATCCTGAGTCTAAGTGCCGGGCGAATCCATCCGGCACTTAGCATTACTGACCACTGACCACCGGCCACTGACCACTCGCAAGGACGGGCACCATGGCCAATGACGAGCAATCCCCCGAATTCCGCCTGCCGATGATGTCAATCGGGCAGCATGACTGGTCGCTGCACCGCAAGGGGCCGGCGGACCAGCAGCGCCACCAGGAGAAGATCAAGGAGGCGGTGCGCAAGAACCTCGGCCAGATCGTCAGCGAGGAAAGCATCATCCTGTCCGACGGGCAGAAGACGATCAAGGTGCCGATCCGTACGCTCGACGAGTATCGCTTCCGCTTCGACTACTCCAGCGGCAAGCACACGGGCGCCGGCGACGGCGACTCGCAGGTGGGCGACGTGATCGGCCAGGCCGGCAACCCGCGCGGCAAAGGCAAGCAGGGCCAGGGGCCGGGCGAAGCCGGCGACGCGCCCGGCGCCGACTACTACGAGGCCGAGATCAGCATCGACGAACTGGCCGCCATGATCTTCCAGGACCTGGGCCTGCCCAACCTGGTCGAAAAGCGCCAGCAGGAGCTGGAAACCGAAGCCGTCCAGTTTGTCGATATCCGCAAGACGGGCATCCTGCCCAACCTCGACAAACGGCGCACGATCAAGGAGAACATCAAGCGCAACGCCGCCAAGGGCGATCCCCACTTCCACGACGTGCTGCCCGACGACCTGCGCTTCAAGACCTGGGACCAGCGCATCGAGTACCAGTCCAACGCCGTCGTGATAGCCATGATGGACGTCAGCGGCTGCTTCACGGCGGGCCACCTGATCGAGATGGCCGACGGGTCGTACCGCGACATTGCCGACGTGGCGGTGGGCGATGAAGTGGCCTGCGTTGACCTGGGCACTCATCAGAAAACCACCTCGCGGGTGGAAAGCACTTTCTGCAAATACGTGCCGGGCACTTTGCTGATTAAGACGCAGGACAGCACGTTGCAAGCAACACCCGAACATCGCTTCTTT
>CBJNAR010000586.1:0-3563 GCA_966434075.1 uncultured bacterium | reverse complement strand
GCCGCCCGCGAGGATGGCGTCGGCATCGCCACGGCGGATCGTCTCCCAGGCTTCACCGATGGCATGGCTGCCGGTGGCGCAGGCCGAGGCCACGGCCATGTTCGGCCCGCGCGCCCCCACGGCGATGGCCACCTGGCCCGACGCGCTGTCGGGCAACATGTTGGCGAGAAAGAAGGGGCTGAGCCGGCGCGGCCCGCGCTCTTCCAGCACCTTCTGCTGGTTCAGGGTCACGCCCAGCCCGCCCGCCGCCGAGCCGATGATGATGCCCGTCCGGTCGGCATTCTCCGGCGTAATCGCGTACCCGGCGTCGCGCAGGGCTTCCTGCGCGGCCACCACGGCAAACTGAACGCTGCGGTCCATATGCCGCAGTTCCTTGGGATTGATGCTTGAGTTGTCGAAGTTCTTGACTTCGCCGCCAATCTGGATCTCGTAGGGGCTGGGATCGAACAGCGTGATCCGCGCCACGCCGGGCTTGCCCTCCTTGAACGCGGTCCAGGTCTCTTCGAGATTATTGCCCACCGGGGTGAGCGCACCCATCCCCGTCACGACGACTCTGCGCATGCTTCTGCTTCCTGTTGCTCACTTCCTGCTTCACTACATTCACTATCCGGTCGGGTGATTACTCCCCATGGCTAAAGCCAGGGGCTTCTACGGATTGGCTACCGATGCTCTGTAATCCCAGAGCAAGAATATTTTTACTGGCGTTCAGGTCACGGTCGATCTGCAACCTGCAGCACGGACAGTTAAATACTCGTTCAGACAGCGGTATTTTCTGCCGGTGCCCGCAGGCGCTGCAGGTCTGGCTCGTGTAGGCCGGGTTCACCGCGCTGAACTTCCGCCCGGCCCATCCTGCCTTGACGGAAAGCAATTCGCGGAAACTCGCCCACGCCGCGTCACTGATGCTTTTGGCGAGACCGTGGTGGTGGAGCATCCGCTGGATGCTGAGGGCTTCCACGGCGATCAGCCCATTGTTGTTGACGATCCGGCGGCTGTGCTGGTGCGTGAAGTTGTGGCGCCGGAACTTGATCCGCTCATGCACACGCGCTACCGCTTGGCGGTGCTTACGGCGCGCGAGGCTGCCCTTTGCCAGTTTGGCATGTTTGCGTTGGACCTTCGCCAGTGTGCGTTCCTCGCTGCGAAAAAAGCGCGGGTTGGCAATGACTTGCCCATCGGAACAAGTAGCGAAACTGAACAACCCCACGTCAATTCCTATCTGGTGGGGGCACGAAGGCTGCGGCGTGGGTTCCCACTCACAAACGATCGCCGCGTACCACTTACCTGTGGCGGAGCGCTTGATGGTGACGGTTTTCGGAGTACCCTCCAACGGGCGATGCAAGAGGATCGGCACATTGCCGATCTTACTCAGTTGCAGTTGACTACCGGAGAGTTTCGCGCCGTTGCCATACTGCGGGTAGGTGAGGCTGTCGTAGCGCCCATAACCCCGGAACCGCGGATAGCCCGGATGTTCCCCGGCCTTGACGCGGCGGAAATAGGCTTGGAATGCAAGGTCAAGACGCACATTCACGTTTTGTAAGACTTGGCTATGAACAATACTTAGCGCAGGACGTTCCTGTTTTAGATAGGGAAGGTATCCCTGTTGGTCATATAATCCAACCGAAACCTGAGCTTCTTCCCAGTAGATCTTGCGCTGTTCCAACAATTTATTGTAGGTCCAGCGGCATTCTTCCAGGCTCTTGAGTAGCCGGGTGGTTTGGGCTTTAGTGGGATTAATCCGGTACAAAAACGTCTTGCGCATAAGCCGATTATAAAGTATGTTAAGGTGAGTATCAAGAACCACTTAAAGACCAAAATAGGACTAACTAACGAGTGCGGCGCATCCCCGTAGCTGAAGCAAGGGGACTTCGCCGCTCTCTTATCTGTTAAAAAAGGCCATCCGAGTATACCATACCGGGGCGCCATCCTCCAAGGGGCTAGACCATCGCCAGCCCACCGTTGACGTGCAGCACCTGGCCGGTGATGTAGGCGGCATCGTCGCTCGCGAGGAAGGCGATGGCGTTGGCGATCTCGTCGGGCTGGCCGTAGCGCTCCATGGGGATGCGGGCGAGGAGCGCCTTCTTCACGTCCTCGGGCAACACGGCGGTGATGTCGGTTTCGATGAAGCCGGGCGCCACGGCGTTGGCGGTGATGTTGCGCGCGGCAAACTCGGCGGCGACGGACTTGGTGAAGGCGATGAGCCCCGCTTTGGCCGCGGCATAGTTGGCCTGCCCGGCGTTGCCGGTGACGCCAACCACCGAGGACACCGTGACGATGCGGCCATAGCGCTGGCGCACCATCTGGCGGCTGGCGGCTTTGACCAGGAAGTAGGTGGCGCGCAGGTTGGTGTTGAGCACGTCGTCCCACTCGGCCTGGCTCATGCGCATCAATAGGTTGTCGCGGGTGATGCCGGCGTTGCTGACCAGGATGTGCAGCGCGCCCAGTTCCTTGGTCACGCGGGTGACGAGGGCGTCGACCTCCGCCGGGTTGCTCACGTCGGCTTTGACGGCGATGGCTTTACCGCCCGCCGACTCGATCAGGCCGACCACTTCCTGGGCGGGGGCCTCGCTGGCGTTATAGTTCACGGCCACCGTGGCGCCGTCCTGGGCCAGCCGCAGCGCCGTCGCCCGCCCGATACCGCGCCCCGCCCCGGTCACGAGCGCCACCCGTCCTTTTAAATCTGCCACGTTGCTACCTCCTGTGCATCAATACGTCCGACCGATTTCAGATCGCCCGATCTTAGCACAGGCATTGTCGCCTTGTCAAACGCAGCCGGCCCGCATCCGGGCACGCGGGCGGTGTTTTCACCGCGAAGGAAGGAAGAACGCGAAGATTGTTGATATTAGTCGTATTCTTCGCGTCCTTCGCACCCTTCGCGGCGCATCTGTGCACAGGGTCAGGCGATGCCGGCGAGGCGCATGTTGCGCGGGTGTTCGAGCAGGAAGCTGAACTGGAGTTCTCGCTTGGCCTGCGGCTCCAGCACCAGGTCCCATTGCAACACGTTCAGGCCGGTCAGCTCGGTGGGGCGCGGAGTCGCGTCTTGCAGCTTGGCCTTGATCTCTTCGTGGCGCGACAGCGGCACCTGGTCATAGACGGTGACCCGTGCCGGCACCGCGAGGTGGCTGGTCAGCGTGATCTGGTAGGCGTAGAGTGTGCGCTTGGTGTTGCCGCCAAGGGCCTTGGCGGTGCTTTGCTCGGTCAGCTTGCGCTCGACAGTCAGCCGGTCGTCCACCCCCAACTGGACCTCGAAGGTGGCGCCGGGCGCGATGGTCTCCAGGGCTGTGGTGCCGACAAAGTCGGCGTGGTGAAAGATGGCCGCCGAGCCGGGCAGCAGGCTGAAGTCGGAGTTATTGGTGATGGTGGCGCGCAGATAGGCTTCCTCGGCCAGCTTGGGCACGGTGATGTAATCAAGTTCGGCGGGCAATTCGAACGTGGTGATGGTGGTGCGGTGCGGCGAACCGTCGGCGAGCACGGCGATGGGCCGGGCCACGCGGTAGGTAACGGCGGCGCCCGCGCTCTCGATCACCGCGGTGGCCTGTTGCACAGGCGGGGGCGGCGGGGGCGGCGCG
>CBJNAR010000585.1:0-3564 GCA_966434075.1 uncultured bacterium | reverse complement strand
ATGGAAGCGGCGATGTGGAGCAGGGCTTCAGCGCTGCTTGCACGCGTCGTGCGAGGGTTGCTCATCGAGCGTCTTCGATGAAGCAGCCGACAGCCGGTCCGCCCGCCGGCGCTGGCGCTCTGCCGGCGGGCATTGAGCTATTTGCCGGCCAACAACGCCGAAAACCCGCCCTGGCAGCCGCCCGCCGACGATCCCCGGCGCATGGACGAAGCGCTCAACCACATCATACCGCGCGAACCGGGCGTCGCCTACCAGATGCGCGACCTGCTGGGGCATATCCTCGACCGGGATTCCTTCTTCGAGATCCAGGCCACCTGGGCCGGCAACGTCATTGTGGGGCTGGCCCGCATGGACGGGTTCCCGGTGGGGGTGGTCGCGCAAGAGCCGGGCGTGATGGCCGGGGTGATCGACATCGACGCCTCCGACAAAATCGCCCGCTTCGTGCGTTTTTGCGATTGCTATAACATCCCCCTCCTGACCTTCGTCGATACGCCGGGCTTCCTACCGGGTGTCGACCAGGAACACGGCGGGGTGATCCGCCACGGCGCCAAAGTGCTCTATGCCTACGCCGAGAGCAGCGTGCCCAAGATCAGCCTCATCACCAACAAAGCTTTCGGCGGCGCGTATGTCGTCATGGCGAGCAAATATCTGGGCACGGACATCAACTATGCCTGGCCGGGCGCCGAAATCAGCGTCATGGGCGCGGAAGGGGCCGTCGATGTGCTGTTCAAGACGCAGATCGCCGCCGCCCCCGATCCGCCGGCCATGCGCGCTCGGTTGATCGAAGACTACCGGCAGCGCTTCAGCGATCCGTATCACGCCGCGGCCTGCGGTTTCCTCGACGACATCATCGAGCCGCGCGAAACCCGGCCCAAAATGATCCGGGCGCTGGCCGCCCTGCGCGACAAGTATGCGCCGGCGCCGCCGCGCAAGCACGGCAACAGCCCGATGTAACCGGGGGAAAGGTCGAGCGCGATGACGGAGAACTTGCTGAATGCACTGGCGATCACCGCAATCGGGATGGCGCTGGTCTTTGGCGTCCTCGTGTTGCTGTGGGGGGTGATCGGCGGCCTGGTCTATCTGCTCGCCGATCGGGAGCAGGAGGGCGCTGCACCACTGGCCGAGCCGGCGCCGCCCCAGGAGGTGGGGGACGCGGTCGCGCAGCGGCGTAAGGAGCAGGCCGCCGTCGCGGCGGTGGCCGTGGCCCTGGCTCTGACCAGGGAAGCCGAAGCGGTGCACCCGGCGGTGCGGGGCGCCCCCATCACCCCCTGGCAAAACATTATGCGGGGGAGACAGGCACTAGAGCGAGGGCGAAGACGATGAAAGTCCAGGTGTGTGTTGGCGACGAAACGTTCCAGGTCGAAGTCGACGACTTGCACACGCGTCCGATAATCGCCCGCGTGGCGGGCGAGGAGTTCGCCGTCTGGCCGGATAGCGCGCCGGCCAGTGCCGCGAACGGCGCCGCCGCACCGGACCACCTCGTGGAACCGCCGGCCCTGCGGCTCGTACCGCCGCCGGCGACACACGCGGCGGCGACGCCGGGCGGAGATGGTCCCGCCGTGCGCGCGCCCATCCCCGGCGTCATTCACGAGATTCTGGTGCGCGAGGGCGAGCGCGTGGAGGCGGGCCAGGAGATCTGTATGCTGGAAGCGATGAAGATGCAGAACACCATCCGCGCCCCCCATGCCGGCCGCATCAGCCGGATCCCGGTGGCGGTGGGCCAGGCGGTCAAACACCGCGATGTCCTGCTGGAGTTCGGGGACTGAGCCGATGAACGGATCGCAACTGCTGGCCGATCTGCTGCAAGGGTTTACGCATTTCACGGCGGGCAACGCCGTCATGATCCTGGTGGGCATTGTGCTGATCCTGCTGGCGATCGGCAAGGAATACGAGCCGATGCTGCTGCTGCCGATCGGGTTTGGCTGCCTGCTGGCGAATATTCCCCTGACCGGGATGACCGACCCCGACGGTCTCTTCTCGCTGTTGTACAAGGCCGGGATCAGCACCGAATTGTTCCCCCTGCTGATCTTCGTCGGCATCGGGGCGATGATCGACTTCAGCCCGCTGTTGAGCCAGCCGCGCCTGGTGCTGCTAGGCGCCGCCGGCCAGTTTGGCATCTTCGGCACGCTGATCCTGGCGACGCTGCTGGGCTTCCCGCTCAACGAGGCGGCCTCGATCGGCGTGATCGGGGCCATCGACGGGCCCACTTCGATCTTTGTGGCGACGAAACTGGCGCCGCACCTGCTGGCGCCGATTGCCGTCGCCGCCTATTCCTACATGAGCCTGATCCCGATCATCCAGCCGCCGTTGATGCGCCTGCTGACCACCCCAGCAGAGCGGCGCATCCGCATGGAGTATACGCCACGGCCCGTGTCGCGCCGGGCGCTCGTCCTCTTCCCCATCGTCATCACCCTGATCCTCGGCATCCTGGTGCCCGCCGCGGCGCCCCTCGTCAGCACCTTGATGATCGGCAACCTCCTGCGCGAGAGCCATGTGGTCGAGCGCCTGAGCAAAGCAGCGCAGAACGAGATTGCCAATATCGCCACGCTGTTCCTCGGGCTGACCATCGGCTCGACGATGGGTGCGGCCAGTTTCCTCAACGGCGCGACGCTGGGTATCCTGGCGTTGGGCCTGGTGGCCTTTGTGCTGGACACGGTGGCCGGCCTGCTGTTCGGTAAGCTGATGTCGGTGCTGAGCGGTCGACGGATCAACCCGCTCGTCGGCGCGTGCGGGATCAGCGCGTTCCCGATGGCGGCGCGGCTCTCGGCGCGCATGGCCAACGACGAAGACAACCAGAACTTTATCCTGATGCAGGCCATTGGCGCCAACACCGCCGGGCAACTCGCCAGCGTCGTCGCCGGGGGGGTGCTGTTGGCCCTGGTTTCCGGGTTTCTATAGTCCCGGCAGAGGCGCGCCGGCAGGAGGCACGAGATCGTGGAGAGTTTTGTGGTCCGCCTCATGGGCATCGTCGTCATCAACCTGCTCCTGAGCGGGGATAACGCCGTGGTCATCGGCATGGCCGTGCGCGGGCTACCGGGCGCGCTGAAGCGCCGGGCAATCCTCATCGGCGGGGCCGGCGCGCTGGTCCTGCGGGTGGTGCTCACGGGCCTGGCTGCCTTGCTGCTGCAAGTGCCCCTGCTCGAAGCGGCCGGCGGCCTGATGCTCGCCTGGATCACCTATCGCCTGCTGATCCCGAGTGCCGATGCCGCCGACCCGTTCGACCCCGATGAGCACATGACTTTCGGCCTGGCGCTCCGCGTGATCATCATCGCCGATCTGACGATGAGCCTCGATAACGTGCTGGCGGTCGGAGCGACGGCGGGCAGCGATGTGCTTCTGCTGATCCTCGGCCTGGGGCTGAGCATGGCGATCATCATGCTGGGCGGCAGCGTGATCGGCAGTCTGCTGGACCGCATGAGCTGGCTCGTCTACGTGGGCGCGCTGGTGTTGCTGGTGGTGGCGGGCGACCTGCTGGCCGCCGATCCGGTGGTGCAAGGGCTGCTGGGCACGGCCGGTTGGCTCTCCTGGGGGCTGACCGGGCTGCTGGCGCTCGGCGTGACCGGC
>CBJNAR010000584.1:0-3570 GCA_966434075.1 uncultured bacterium | reverse complement strand
GCCCTTCAATCGTCACGATGGGCCGGTCGGCCACCGTGCTCACCGGCGTGATGCACGCGCGGATAGCCCGGTCCCCGGCCAGGACGGTGCAGGCCCCGCACTCGCCCTCGCCGCAGCCGATCTTGCTCCCGGTCAGCCCCAGGTCCTCGCGCAACACGCTCAACAGCGGCGTGGTCGCGTCCACGTCCACCGCCACCGGCGCGCCGTTAACCGTCAACTCCGTCACTCTCGCCATGATCTGATGCTCCTCTATCGGGCGCTCTCCGGCGGGGAACCATTCCCCGACCCGGCATGGGCCGCGTGCGCCTGGGGGAAACCGATCAGGAATCGTGCCGCCACGGAGCGGTGCGATCCCTTCCCGCGCCGGATCTTCTCGTCGCCACTCAGTAGTCTGTCGCGCGGTGTTTGTCACTCTGAGCGCAGCAAAGAGTCTCGTCTTGGACCCCACCGAGACGAGATTCTTCGCTCCGCTCAGAATGACAGTGCTCGTGTGACGACCAACTCAGCACTCACTCAGCACTCAGCACTCAGCACTCAGCACTCGTCCGGGCGCCACGCGACGGCAGCAGCAGGAAGGTCAGCAGGGCGGACAGGCTCATGGCCGCGATGACCACGGCCATGGGCAGCGCGCTCAGCCCCGTGCTCAGCCCGGCCAGCGGCGCGGCGACGGCTCCGACGGCGTATTGCAGCACGCCCAGCAGCGCCGAGGCACTCCCCGCGGTGCGCGGGTGGCCGGCCAGCGCCAGCGTCGTGGCATTGGGGAACACGAAGCCCAGGCTGGCGACGACCAGGAACAGCGCGGGCAGGATGCCCACCAGACCGGCGCCGAGCAGGACCACCGCCAGTAACGCCATCCCGCCGCTCGCCGTGCCGATCAGCCCCAGCGCCAGCAGCCGGCGCACCGGCACACGCCCGACCAGCCGCCCGTTGATTTGCCCCGCCACCACCAGCCCCAGCGCGTTCGTGCTGAAAAAGAGGCTGAACCCCTGGGGCGAGACGCCGTAGATCCCCTGCAACACGAACGGGGAACCCGAGATGTAGGAGAACATCCCGGCAAAGGCCAGGCCGCCCGCCAGCGCGTAGCCGACGAACGAGCGGTCGGTCAGCAGCCGGCAAAAGGTGGTCAGGGTGGCGGGGATGCCGCCTGTCTGACGCGACGCGGGCGGCAGCGTCTCGACCAGCCGCGTGGCGGCGAAGAATAGCAAGGCGCCCGCGACACCCAAGGTGACGAACACGCCGCGCCAGGAGGTGAAGCGCAGCAGTTGCGCGCCGATCACGGGCGCGAGAATGGGCGCCAGCCCGTTCACCAGCATCAGCAGCGAAAAGAAGCGCGCCAGGGCCACGCCGGCATACAGATCGCGCACGACGGCGCGGGCGATGACGATGCCGACGGCGCCGGCGAAGCCTTGCACCACGCGTAGCCCCACCAGCGCGCCGATAGAGGGGGCCACCACGCACAACAGCGAGGCCAGGGCGTAGGCGGCCACCCCGATCAGCAGCGGGCGGCGCCGGCCCAGCGCGTCGCTGATCGGCCCGCCGATCATCTGCCCGAGGGCCAGGCCCACCAGGCACGCGCTCAGCGTCAGTTGTGTCTCCGACGCGCCCGCACCGAAATCGCGCCCCAGCGCAGGCAACGCCGGCAGGTACATGTCGATGGACAGGGGACCGAATGCGCTCAGGGCGCCCAGGATGATCACCAGCCCCGGCCCGCGCGGCATCCCCGGTGGGGGCACCGGCTCAGCGGCGAGGCGTTCGACTTCGGGCGGGGCGGGCAGGCGTGCGCTCATAACCCGGCGCCGGGCGCCTACTTCACCACCTGGATCGGCATGGTCGCCATGAGCAGCGCCTCGTCGTAGCCGGTGAGGGCGCCGCCGCTGTTCGCCACGGGCAGCACCTTGCCGTCCGCGGTGGGCACGCCGTTCAACGCCTCGCCCGCCAGTTTTACCGCTGTGGCGACCAGGGGCCGCGCCTCGGCGATGGTCGGGGTCCTGAGCATGGCTAGCGCCTGGTCGCGGATGGTCGTGACCCGCGCCTGGACGTTATCCGCCGTGGCGATTACCCCCGCCGCGTGCTGTTTGATGTTCTCGGTCGCGTCGGGTGCGGTCGCCGACAACTCGGCGTGGTCTTTAGCGTCCTGGATGTAGCCGGGCTGCGAGCCGCCCACCAGCAGGCCGAAACCGTCCCCGGCGTTGTCGACCTTGCCGTCCTTGTTCAGGTCGCCGAAGTCCGGCCCCTGGTTGCCTTCGATCAGGTTGGCGATCTGCTCGGCTTCCAGCTTCACTTTTGCCAGGCTCCCGGCCTTTTGCGCGTCGTCGAGCAACTGGGCGTGCTGGGCCAGGGCCGCCACCTGGGCGCGCAAGCCCACTTCGAGGCCCACCTGCTCGGGTGTGTCCGGGTAGGAGAACAACAGATGGCGGATATGGACCAGCGCCTGCACCGGCAACTGCCCGCGCAGCACCGCTTCGCTGGACGGCGTGGTGGGATCCGTTTCGAGCGCCTCGTACGTCACCAGGAAGCCGTCGAAGCGCCCGCTCAGGTTGGCCTGGGCCGGGTCACTATAGGTGAGGCGCCAGAGGCCGGCGTCATCCGGGACCACGCGGCCCAGGTTCACGGTCGTGCCGCTGGCGCTGTCTTGCATCCAGGCGAACAACCCCTTGCCCACCGGCCGCGCGGGCAGCGTGCTCAGCGTCGCCGTGATCTGCAATTGATCGACCACCTTCTGTCCGTCGGCGAAGCGCACGGCGCCGATAGCGCCCTGCTCGGTGGTCGCCAGGAGGGCCGCCGTAGTAGGGGTGGCGGCCGGTGGCGCGGGCGTCGCCGTGGGCACCGCCGCGGTCGGGGGGGTGGTCGCCGGGGGCGATGCCGGCGGGACGACTACCGGCGCCGCGGAAAGCGTGGCCGCCGCGTCGGGTGTGGCAACCACGGTGGCCGGCGCGGGGGTCGGCGAACCGCCACCCGTGCCGCCCGCGCGCGACGCGAACAGCCCCGGCCCAAAGAGCACGGCCAGGGCCAGCAGCAAGAGACCCGCGCCGGTGGCGACGAAGGGCCACACGCTGCGCCGCGCGGGTGCCGGCGACGTGTCCACCGTGCCCACGACCCCGCCCGGCTGCGCGGGCACAGCCGCCGCCACCGGGCTCTCGGCCACCGGCGCGGCCTGGCGGGCGCGCTCCGGTGAGGCAGCCGGCACCGGCGCGGTTTCCATATCGGGCGGCGGCACCGCCACTGCCGGTTGTGTGCCTGGGCCGGCGCTCTCCGGCGGCACGCTCGCCGCGCGGCGGCGCGGATGGCGCGCGGGCGAGGAGGCGGGGGCCGCGGCGGCGCCGGTGCCTGCCGCAGCGAGCGGCTCGGCCCCAGGCGGCGCCGGCTCCCCGGCAGGTATCGCCTGGGGCGAGCGGGTGTCCGGCGCCGCCGCAGCGGCGGCGGTGGGAGGCGGCACCGGCGCGACCTGGGACTCGGCGGGCGCGGGAGCTGTGGCCGGCGGGCGGACCACCGTGGACGCTCCTGGCGTTTGCAACGCGGCCAGCGCCGCGTCCAGCAGCCGCGCCGCATTTTCGTAGGTCGGGTCCAGGG
>CBJNAR010000583.1:0-3582 GCA_966434075.1 uncultured bacterium | reverse complement strand
TGACGATGCCCAGGGCCGCCGCCGTCTCGATGTAGCTGAAGAATGGGTGCGCGGGCGGCACGTCGGCGAAGGTGTAGCCGCCGGGCGGGGTCGTGGGGGGCGCGGTCAGCCCGAAGCCGCCGACCACGATCTTGACCATCTGGCCGCGGGTGGTCGAGTTGCTGGGCCGGAAGGTGCCGTCGGCGTAGCCGCTGATGACCCCGTGGCAGGCCAGGTAGCCCACCGGCGTGTAGAAGTAATCCGCCGGATTCACATCGCTGAAACTCGCCACGCAGGGGGTCACTGTGGCCGTCGCCGTGGCGGCGACGCCGGTCGCCGTCGCCGTCGGCGGCACACTGGTTGCGGTCGCCGTCGGCGGTGCGCTGGTTGCGGTCGCCGTCGGCGGGGCACTGGTTTCGGTCGCCGTGGCCGTCGCGGTCTCGGTCGGCGGGGCGGTGGCCGTGGGGGTCGCGGTGCACGGCACCCCGCCGGTCAGGACCGAGACCTGGACCTGATCGTAGTAGCTGGTGCCGTCGACGCCGCCCTGGATCATCAGCTTCCCGCCGGCCAGGCCCCCCGCCGAGGCGGCGGCCTTGGTGACGACGGGGTTGCCGTAGGTCCAGCTATTGCCGGCGATATCGTAGATCTCGACGGTCTGGGCCAGCGGCACCCCGGTGAAGTAGGTCGCGTCCCCGCCGTTCACCGCGTAGATCTGGGTGCCGTCGGGCGAGAGCATCAACTCGGCGCTCGTGCGCGCCGTCTGCAAGGGGGCCATCGTCGCCCAACTGTCGCCCACCGGGTCGTAGCGATAGACGGTGCCCACCGTCCCGCTGGTGATCCCGCCGACGTAGTACATGTAGCTGCCGGCGCGGATGGCCCGCCCATAGGTGATGGCGACGGGCATGTTGGCCCCCGTCGACCAGCTATTGCCGGCGATGTCGTAGATCAGGGTCTGGTTGCTGGGGCCGGGATTGCCGCCAAAGACGTAAATCTTGCCGTTGTAGGCGGCGGTGGCCCCGCTGCGGATCGCCGGTTCGGGCGCGCCGGTGGACCAGCTATTGCCGGCGATGTCGTAGATCGCCATTTCGGCCATATGGGCGTTGTTATAGCCCCCCGGCACATAGATCTTGCCGTCGTAGTAGCTGCCCTGGATGTTCGACTTGCCCGTGGGCATACTGGCGAGCTGGGTCCAGGTCTGGCCGGTCGGGTCCCAGCGCCAGAGGTCACTGAGGTAGGTCGCGGCGCTGGTGCTCCCACCGTAGACGTACACGTAGGTGCCGTCGGTGGTGGCCCCGGTGCGGTAGCGGGCGCTCGGCCCGACGGTGCTGGTGGCCCAGGGGCCGGGCGTCCCGCTGGGGCCGCAGCCGCCGGCCGGGCCGTCAAGCGGGGCCGCCGCGGCGCTGCCGCCCCCCGCGCCGGCCAGCGCGGCGAGCATCATAACCACCAGGCCCAGGGCGAGCAACAGGAGCGCGTGAGGGAATCGCAGGGTTCGTTGCGTCTGCGGGTTCATACGGAGTTCCTTCCTGATGAAACGAGCGTGTGCATTCCGAGTTCCGTCCTGATGAAACGAGGGCCATCCCCCTGGGGGATGGCGGTGCGGGGTAGGCACAATCGAAGCCGCGGGGTCCTCCTTGCTAAAACGGGTCATCCTACAACAGGACCACTGCAGCGCAGGCAGCGCCCGGCGCCGGCGTGAACGCCGGGCAGCACACCAACGGCTGAATTGCTGGTATAGGAATTACGGCTGGGAAAAGTACTGTTAGTACCGGGGGGCAGTATAGCAGCCTTTCCGGCGCCTGTCAAGACTCTGTATTCGCCATTCGCTAAACGCGTAGCGTGGAAGGCCATCCTTTGCATAGTGGAAGGAAGCGCCGCCGGGTGGGTGCCGTATCCACCGCCGGCCCCGCCCGCGTTGTCGGTCAGCGCGGGCGGGGCGCCGTGGCCGGCTCACGCGGGCGCCGGCACCGCCACCCCGCCGGCCCGCACCGCGGTCCGCCGCCACCGCCGGCGGATGACCCAGGTGACGGCAACTCCGGCCAACCCTGCCGCCGGCGGGTAGAGCGCCGGCAGGAGCGGCCAGCCCGCGCCTTCGGTCTGGACGGTGCCGGGCCGGTACTCCAGGCGCTTGGCGGCCAGCACCGCCGTGGGGCTATTCTCCTGCCGCGCCAGATCCCGCAGCGGCGCAGCAAAGGCAAAGCTATCCGGCGCGTCCGCGTGCAGATAGAACACCGGCGCGGCCTGGTCCCGCGCCTGCCAGGCGCTGACGTCCGCCGCGGCAAGCTGCCGCGCCGCGCCACCCGGCACGATCAAGCGATCCAGCGCCGGCACATCGCCGAAGCCCCAGCGGGGGACCAGTTGCAACCCGTGCCGGGTGGTAATGCCCCGGCGGGTGGGCGCCACGCTCAGCAACCGGGTGGTGTACGCCGCCGCATAGGTGTCGAAAGTCGAGGCCACTTCCAGCTCACCGATGCCGTCGTACAACAACACGCCGGCCGCCGGGTGCAGCGGGTGAAACACGATGTTGCTCAGCCCCACCAGCATCAGGCCGGCGCCCGCGGATTCCTGTTGCACCTGCGGGGCATCCACAAAGGCGTAGCTCGGATAATGCAGTTGCTGCGCGACGGCCCGCGCCAGTTCGTCGCCGTTATGCTGGGCGATGTAGTGCAGAACGGCGTCAATGCCCGACGTGATCCCGGCGGAGGTCATGTACGTGCCGCCGTCCACGTAGCGCACCCCGCGCACCCAGTGCACAGCCGGGTACGCTCCTTCGATCCGGTCGATATCGCCCCAGTGCGTCGTCGCCGTCCGGCCGTCCAGCAGGCCCGTCGCGGCAAACGCTTCGGCCCCCACGCAGATGGAGAACATGAACGACCCCCGCGCCGCTTGCTGCTTGATCCAGGCCAGCACCGGCTGGTTTTGCGGGCTCGTCACGTCGGGGAAGGCCGGCATCATGACGATGGCGGGGGCGCGGCCCAGCAGGGTTTCGAGTTCGGCATACGAGAAGTCGGGCATGACCTCCAGGCCGCCCGCCAGCCCGGTCATCTTGCGCTCGGGCGCGACGGCGTACACATTGTAGGCGCCGGTGGCCGAGAAGAGCTCGTAGGGAATGAGAAAATCGGTGCTCTCGGTCCGGTCGCTGCCCAGGACGATGGCGACCGTCGGTTTGGCCGGGTCAAAGCTCCGGGCACGCGGAGGGGTAATGGCCGGCGCGGCGGGTGCAGCAGGGGCGGGCCCGGTCAGTTGCAGCGTCGAATACAAGCCCAGCGCGGCCAGCGCCACAATCGGCAGCGCGAACGCCAGCGTGTATATCCCGATGCGAACGACGATTCTAAAGTACTTCACGCTACGGTTTCTCCTTGTTCAGCAGTAACGTCTTCATGCTTGTGATGTTGGTGCGCCCCGGCGGGGGTCTTGCTGGGCTTGAGCGGCACGGCGCACGTGCAAGGTGTCGTCGTCGGACGGAGCGGGGGCCAGCAGCCCGCGCTGTCCCCTGGCGGGACGTGCGTGGCGGTCGCGCCGCCGCACGCCCAGCAGGGCGCCGGCACGGTCTCGATGATCGGCACCCCCAGCAGGGCCGCCCCGGCCCGCGCGCGGTGCGGCGCA
>CBJNAR010000582.1:0-3584 GCA_966434075.1 uncultured bacterium | reverse complement strand
CCCACTGCCCACTGCCCACTGACCACTCGTCGTCACTCAGCACTCGTCACGGCGGCAAGACGAAGTGCAGGCGCAGGGCCTGGGCGCAACCGGCGTCGAGCGGGGCCTGCGGGTCGTGGATGAAGGCGGCGAAGAGCGACACGGCGCAGGCCGGCGCGTTGCCCTCCACCCCATGGGCGTCGGCGGGGAACAGCACGTGGTGGCCCTGGCCCAGCGTCGCCACGGCGGATTCGCCGTAGGCCGGCGGCGTCACCGGGTCGTACCACCCGGTCAGCAGCAGGGCGGGCACGGCGCTGACCACGGGCGCGTTCTCGCGGGCCGGCGCGGTGCCGCTGGGCCAGGAGTCGCAGACCGTCAGGTCCTGGTACCAGTTGAAGGCGTCGCGGATCTCGGGCCGCACGTCGCGCAGGGCGGCGGCCAGGCTGGCCCGGCTGTTGAACGGCGTCTCCTCGTTGCACTCCGTCGAGTAGTACATGCCCAGGGCCGAACTGTTCGCCAGCGCGATCGCCTGCGCGGCCAGCGGCGCCAGCGGCGCGGTGTCGCCGCGATGCACGCGGTAGATCAGGCTGGGGATTTGCTGGATCCCGGCGACCTGGTAGACCAGCGCGCGCAAGACCTGGGTGAAGCGGTGGCCGCTGGCCACCAGCGGGTAGGTACGCTCGCCCGCGGCCACCTGCAGCGTCACCGGGTGGGCTGCCAGGTCGCGGACCACGGCGCTGAAGGTGCCGGGCAGGTCGGGATAGGCAGCGGCGCAGGCGGGGTCGGCGGCGCAGGCGTCGAAGACCAGCGTGAGCGCGCGGTCGAAGCTGCGCGGCATCTGCTCGTCGTGGTTCTGCGGCGGCGGGTAGATGCCCTGCAGCACGGCGCTGCGCACGGCGTCCGGGTAGTCGCGCATGGTGATCAGGCCCAGGCGCGAGCCGTAGGACCCGCCCAGCAGGTTGAGCTGGCGCAGGCCCAGGGCCACGCGCAGGTCGTTGAGGTCGGCGGCGTTCTCGGTGGTGTGGTAGGCGGCCAGGTTCACGCCCTGGCTCGCCAGCCGGTAGCGGCAGTGTTCCAGCGCGGCCATCTGGTGCGCCGACTCCTCGGCCACGGTCAGGTTCGCGGCGTAGTCGGCGATGCCTTGCTGCGCCACCTCCGGGCAGGCCAGGTTGGGCTGCGAATAGCCGGTGCCGCGTTGGTCGAAGTAGATCACGTCGCGGTCCTGGCCCAGGGCTTTGGCGTAGGCGCCCTGGAAGCCCAGGATCGGGCCCTGGCTGCTGCCGCCCGGCCCGCCCTGCAGGTAGACGATGGGATCGGGCTGCACCGTGTCGCCGCGCGCCTTGAAGATCGCCACGGCCAGCTTAATGGTGGGCCCGGCGGGCACGCTGTGCTGCTCCGGCACGACCAGGTAGCCGCAGCGGACATCGCGCCCCTCCAGCCGGTCGCCGGGCACGTCGAAGGGGCACGGGGCCGGCTCGAAGCGCGGCACGCGGGCCACAGGCGCCGTGGGCGCGGGCGGGGTCGGGGTGGGCGGCGCGGCGGTGGCCGCGGGCGGCACGGCGGTGGCCGTGGGCGCGGGGGCCGCCGCCTGCCCGCACCCCGCCAGCAGGCCGGCCACCAGGACGAGGCTGCCCAATGCTCGCAAACATGAACTGACTTGACGAATCATCATACCGCTCCTGCGCGGCGTGCCCCCGGCCTGCCGCCCTGCCTACCGCAAGGGGCCGCAGCCGGGGAAGAACGCGTTGCTGATAAACTTGGCCGCCTGCCCGCGCGTCACACTCGCGCCGGGCCGGAACGTGCCGTCGCTGTAGCCGTCGATCACCCCGTGCAGATGAGCGCGCTCGATAAACAGCCAGAACGGGTCGGCGGGCGGCACGTCGCTGAAGCTCTGCTGCGCGGGCGGGATGGCGTCGGCGTAGCCGGCCGCGTTGCTGGCGAACTTGCTCATCTGGCCGCGGGTCACGGAGTTGCCGGGCCGGAACGTGCCGTCGCTATAGCCGCTAATCAGCCCGGCGCCGTAGACCTCCTCGATATAAACCCAGAACGGATGGGTCGGGGGCACATCGGCGAAGCTCTGCCGATCGGGGGGGATGGACCACCGCATACCCCGAGCGGTTGCGACCAATTTCGTCACCTGGCCGCGGGTGACACCGGCGTCGGGCCGGAAGGTGCCGTCGCTGTAGCCGTCGAGGATGTTGGAGCAATACAGGCATTGGATGTTGCTGTAGAAGGGGTGGCCCGCATCCACATCGGTGAACGGCAGCACGCAGCCCTCCGGCGGCGGGGCGGGCGGGCCGCACGTGTCCGTGTAATGCAACAGGCCCGTCCGGTCAGAGCCGGTGTACAGATTGTAGCCGCCGATGGCCCAGATATCGCCCGCGGCGACCGCCGCCACGCCTGTCACCGAGAACTGGCCGGCGGTCTCCGGCCCCGGCACCTGGCTCCAGGCGCTGCCGTTCCAATGCAACATCACGATTCTGCCGACCGTCGCGCCTCCCACCCAGACATCCTGCGCCGTCACTGCCGTGACCCCGTCGAGTCCGCTGATCATGGGGTCGGAGGCGGCGAGGACAGGAACCTGCGTCCAGGCGGCGCCGTCCCAATGCTCGATTAGCGCCCCGCCGCGAAAGTTCATAGGGTTCCAGTAACCACCGACGGCCCAGACATCGTCCGCCGCGATCGCGGCCACGCTGCTGAGCGAAGTGTGGCCGGCCAGGCGGGGCAGGAACACCTGGCTCCAGGCGGTGCCGTCCCAATGCAGGGTCAGCGGTTCCTCGCCGACCACGCCCACGGCCCAGATGTCGTCCGCCGCCACCGCGGCCAGCGCCCGGAGGTCGCCCGGCACCACCCACGGCGCGGCGACGCGGCTCCATGCGCGGCCGTCCCAATGCACGATCAGGATAGGAGTAACAGCGCCGCCCTCTGTGTAGCTCGTGCCGGCGGCCCAGACGTCGTCCGGCGCGATGGCCGTCACGCTGGAGAGGGCATTCGAGTAGGTTCCGGGGTTGGGGCTGGGCACCTGGCGCCAGGCGCTGCCGTCCCAATGCACGATCAGCGTCTGCTCGTCGCCGTTCGCCGTGTAGCCGCTGCCGACGGCCCAGACATCGTTCGGGCCCAGGGCAGCCGCGCCGTAGAGGGTGACGGTGTTCAACCCGGTGTTCGGCATGGGCGCCACGCTCCAGGCGCTGCCGTCCCAATGGGCGGCCAGGGGCCGGCCGGAGGCGGTGCCCACGGCCCAGACATCAGCGGCGCTTACCACGGCCAGGGCGCGCAATTGGTTATAGCGCCAGGTGGGGTTGGGGCCGGCGACGAGGCGCCAGGCCGGGGGGCACGGCGAGGCCGTGGCAGGGAGCGGGGTCGCCGGGGGCCGGGGCGCGAGCGGGCCGCTCCGTGCCGCCGGGGCGCCGGCCAGGACCGCGATCAGGACCAGCAGCGTCCCGAGAGACCGTCCAAGACCACTCATGCTATCGCTCCTGTGTCATCCGCCAGCCCCGCCCCGCCCCGACCGCACGGGGCCGCAGCCGGGGCAGCCTGCGCTGCGGATACACCGGCGGCGGGGATGGCGCTACCGGGCCTGCGCGAGTTCCCGTTCCCGCTCCGGC
>CBJNAR010000581.1:0-3600 GCA_966434075.1 uncultured bacterium | reverse complement strand
CACCGGGATCGGGCCCCGGCGGGCTGATCGCGATGTACACCTATATTATAGTCCGATGCGGCGGGCCGCGCGTTAAATGCGCGTAAAATGTTTGTGAAATCTGGGCCAATCGCCGATTCGGGCGGGCGAATCGCCGGTTTACAGGCCCCCGGCAACGTGCTATAATGGCGCTGCGCCGGACCGGGCGCGAGCGCACGCAGATGTGCGCCGCCGCGTTCTACCTACCGGAGTCGCGCGCAGGTGACACCGATCCCGCATCCCAGGAGGAACCGCCGTCTAATGCAGCCAAACCGCACGCCCAACCGCAGTAACGAGCCGGCCCGCATTACGCCCCTGGAACAGGCCAGCCGCATGCCGGTGCTGCCCACTTCGCGCCCGGCGCGCGTGGCCCGGCACCGGGGGCCGATCAATCCGATCTACATCGTGCTGATCACCGTGGTGCCGCTCGCAATGCTGGCGACCATGGTGTGGGCCGCCGCGGCGATGTTCCCGCGCGACGAGACGGCCGGTCAGGCCGCGGCGATGATCCAGATCTCGCCCACGGCGGAAGTCGCCACCAAACTCCAGTTGCAGTACAGCAAGGATGCTGCGAGCCAGCGCCGCGAGGGCGACCAGGTCTACATCACCGGCCAGGTGACCAACACCAGCAACGAGGTGGTGCACGGAGCGTTTCTGAAAGCCTTCCTGTACGCGCCCGGCCCGATGGTGGTCGGCAGCGGAATCGGCAATGCCGTGGGCGACATCGCGCCGGGCGCCACGGTGCCGTTCACGGTGACGGCGCAACTGAGCAGCGCCCCCGGCGTGAAACTGGGCACCCCCACTCCCGTGCCGCTGGATTTCACGACGGTGGATGTCCAGGTCGATACCGTCTGGCTGGATACCCCGACCCCGGTGCCGGCGCAATAAGATTCATCTTTAAGGAGCGTACCGACGATGTTACGCCAGGGATTTTTGACCCTCGCTCAAAGTAAAGGGCTGCGCGACTTCGCCGTCGCCAACCCGCTGGCCCGCAAAGTGGCCCGGCGCTTCGTGGCCGGCGAACAGCTCGACGAAGCCGTCGGGGTGATCGGCGACCTCAACCGCCAGGGCATGAAGGCGACGTTCGACTTGCTCGGCGAGAACGTGACCAGCGCCGCCGACGCCAACGCCACCGCCGACGGCTACCTAGCCCTCCTCGACGCCATCCAGGAGCATAAACTCGATTCCAACGTCTCGCTCAAACTGACCGCCATGGGCCTCGACATCAGCGAAGGCACGGCGGTAGACAACATGCGCCGCATCCTGGAGCGCGCCCAGCGCTACGGCAATTTCGTGCGCATGGATATGGAGAGCAGCGACTATACAGACATCACACTGGACATCTTCCGCCGCCTGTGGCAGGATTATCAGAATGTCGGCGTGGTATTACAGGCCTATCTCTACCGCACGCCCCAGGACGTGGACGAGATGATCCGCCTGGGTGCGCGCGTGCGGCTCTGCAAGGGCGCCTATAACGAGCCACCCTCGGTCGCCTTCCCTGAGAAGAAGGACACCGATATGCAGTACGCGCGCTTGATGTGCAAGCTGATCGATCTGGGCAACTATCCGGGCATCGCCACGCACGACGTGCGCCTGATCAACCTCGCCAAGCGCTTCGTCGCCAAGAAGGGCATCCCGTCCGACCGGTTCGAGTTCCAGATGCTCTACGGCGTGCGCAGCCAGGTCCAGCGCGACCTGACCGCCGAGGGCTTCAATATGCGCGTCTACGTGCCCTACGGCGAGCAGTGGTACCCCTACTTTATGCGCCGCCTGGCCGAGCGCCCGGCGAATTTGATCTTCATTATGAGTAACTTGCTCCGCAAGTAGCTATCAGCCGTGTACCTGCGGCACCGCTACGCGAGCAGCCGTCAGTACGTTGGTGGGCAGGAGGCAAGAGTCGGAGTCAGCGGTCAGTTTCCAATATTGGGGGCTGGCCGCTTTCCGCTTTTTCCGCGGCGTGGCGATAGATAGAGAGAACGGGAGCGATGGGGCGTGCGCACACCACGCCCCAGGCGCCGTTCCGGCTGAGGAGGTAGCCCGATGATCTCGCATATCAGTTCCGTGACCGTCTTTGTCCGCGATCAGGACCAGGCGCTGGATTTTTATGTCAACAAGTTGGGCTTCCAGAAAACCGCCGACGAGCCAATGGGCGAAGGCATGCGCTGGGTGACGGTGGCACCGCCGGGCGCCGCGACGGCGATTGTGCTGGCCCACGGCTACGGCGGCTACGACGAGGCGCGCATCGGCCAGTTCGCCGGGGTCGTCTTCACGACCGACGACATCCAGGCGACCTACCAGGAACTGAGCGGGCGCGGTGTCCATTTCACCGAGCCGCCTGCCCTCCAGCCCTGGGGCATGATGCAGGCGATCTTCGACGACCAGGACGGCACCCACTTCGTGCTGGTGCAGCCGCCGGGCGGTGGGCAGGGTTAAGCGGAGCCGCAGGGCGGGCGACATACCGGCCCCTCCAGCGGCGCTGCGAGGCTAGCGGGAGGAACCGTTATGCAGCTAAAGACGGTGCACGAGGGCAAGGTGGGCGCGGAGGTGACGCCGCAGAAGTACGCGCTTGTGCGCGCGGCGATCCTGGCCGCCCTCCCCGCCGCCGGCACCGGCCTGACCTGGGACGAACTGGTGCAGGCCATCGCGCCGGGCCTGCCGCCACACCTGTTCCCGCACCTGGGCTCGGTGCGCTGGTACACCAAGGCGGTGCAACTCGACCTGGAGGCGCACGGCCTGATCGCGCGGGTGCCCAAAACCCGGCCCTTGCGCTTGCTGCGCCGGCCAGATGTGGTCCCGTCAAGTTGATAAATTAGTTGACAAACGGTCGCGAATCGGGTATGATTAGAGATGTGAGTAGAACAAATGGTCGTATTTTACGGCTAGTTCCCGCTCCTGCCCGGAGGCGGACTCCAATCCCCGATTGTGTACCAAGCTGAGATAGAGATGCAGAAGGAGCAACGAGACCATGGCAGATCGTGAAAAAGCAATTGAGACCGCCATCGCGCAGATCGAGCGGCAGTTCGGCAAAGGCTCGATCATGAAGATGACCGAGGCGAGCGAGAAGATCCAGGTGGAGTCGATCCCCACCGGCGCCATCGCGCTGGATCTGGCGCTGGGCATCGGCGGCATCCCGCGGGGCCGGATCATCGAGATCTACGGCCCGGAAAGCTCGGGCAAGACCACCCTGGCCCAGCATATCATCGCCGAGGCGCAGAAGCTGGGCGGCACGGCGGCCTACATCGACGCCGAGCACGCGATGGACCCGATGTACGCCGAGAAGTGCGGCGTCAACCTCGAAACGCTGCTGATCTCGCAGCCGGATAACGGCGAGCAGGGCCTGGAGATCGCCGAGACGCTCGTCCGCTCGGGCGCCATCGACGTGATCGTGGTCGACTCGGTGGCCGCGCTGACTCCCCGCGCTGAGATCGAGGGCGAGATGGGCGACCAGCACGTTGGTTTGCAGGCCCGCCTGATGAGCCAGGCGCTGCGCAAGCTGGCCGCCGCCGTGAGCAAGAGCAACACGTCCCTCATCTTCATCAACCAGATCCGCATGAAGATCGGCGTCATGTTCGGCAACCCGGA
>CBJNAR010000580.1:0-3600 GCA_966434075.1 uncultured bacterium | reverse complement strand
TGGGCGGCTCTCCAGCGACGATATCGAGGACCGGGCGACCCAACTGCAGTACGACGCCGAGCATCCCGAGGCCGCCACTGCGCGTGGCGCGGTGTCTCCCGTGGGAGACAGTAGTGCCCCATCGGTACCTGCAGATACCCGCTCATCGAATGCTATGCGCGGCGCAGTGTCTCCCGTGGGAGACAGCGAGACCCCGGACGACGGCACGGCTACGTACCTGAAGCGCGATCGCCTCAGCATCGGCTACCGCGCGCTCACCGGCTTTTTCGGCACGCGCCGCGTCACCTACGACGAAGACACCGCCTCCAAGGTGCGCTCGATCCGCGAGTTGTGCGACCGCTACCTGCAAATGTGGGAGGCGCGCGGCGAACACTAGCCCGCCCGCTTCCTCCCCGATCCCCTGTGCCGCCCGCGCAGGGGATTTTCTTTTGCCCTCCGCCGCGCCCAACCCCCACCGTAACGAGTCCACTGTGCAACGTTCCGGTGTTTACCCCCAAGACGAGACTCTTCGCTGCGCTCAGAGTGACAAGAGCCAGATGCGCCGGCGTTTCAGTAACGAGACGGGACTCTTCACTGCGCTCAGAGGGACAAGAGCCTGGAGCCACCTTACGGGCGCCAGGGGCCAGGGAGTTGAGCCGTGTGTACCAAAGTCATAGAGTCGCAGAATGTACAGCCGTATATCGCAGCGAGAGTATAGCCGCAGGCTTGTCATTCTGAGCGCAGCGAAGAATCTCCGTCTTGTGAGGGACAGGTGAGATGTTTCATCTTACCACGCCGACAACGGGCGGATCATGTAAGGCGGCGGGCGGGTTTGAAACCCGCCCCTACACCGGAATCCTGGCCTTCGTCGGGCTATACCGCAAATTGGCAAGATGTGCGGAGTGCTCGGCGGGTTTGAAACCCGCCCCTACACCGGAATCCTGGTTTTCGTCAGGCTACGATCACGCCCCCTGGCCAACTTTCTCAGGGTGATGAAGGACGATGGCTCCCAACGACCGGTCTGCCGCTTGTAGGGGCCGGTTTCCGACCGGCCCGTATCGCCGGGAGGCAGTTTGCCATCCTGATCGCTGTAGGGGCCGGTTGGAAACCGGCCCGCGCCTGGATGGGATGGGCGCGGGGCGTGGTGTCTCCCGTGGGAGACAGTAGGGGAGGGTAGACGGCGGCGCGAGGTGCAAAGGCGTATTTACGTCGGGCCTTGTCTTGATGCGGCCAGGATGGGGCTCTGCGGTAGTTGACATAACTAAAAGCAGTGGATTAGTAAGCGCCTATAGCAATGATGTTTCACGTGTAACAATGTGTCTTAGTGCTTGACATAACGGTGTAGTGAAGGTGCCATGCAAACAGCCTCGGCCGGTGCTATAATGGGCCTGTGTTTGCCGGCCATAGCCAGGAGGATGCCCTTGCCCACCGATCTCGTGCGTTTCCTTGCCACGCAGACGCCACTTGCTACGGAGATGCAAGTGTGGGGCGAGGGCACGTTGCCGTTGCGGATTACTGCGTACTGGGGTCGGGAGATGCCGCCGCCGGCTTATGTAACCTCGGTGCGCGCTATGGTCTTCCGGGCGGGGGAGGTGCTGGTGCTGCGGAATGCCGACGGACCGCATGTTTTGCCGGGCGGGCGGCGCGAACTGGGGGAGAACTTGACGGCGACGTTGTGCCGCGAACTGGGCGAGGAGACCGGCTGGCTGCCGCGCGCGCTGCAACCGCTCGGCTTTTGCCGGCTGCAGCATCTGTCGCCGCGGCCCACCGCGTACCCGTATCCCTATCCTGATTTCTGCTGGCTGATCTATCGCGCGGAGGCCGGGACGTTCGATGCGGCTGCCCGGTTGGCCGACGACTATGAGCAGGACGCGCGCTTCTATCCGCCGGCTGCGGCCCTGGCCCTTCCGCTGGGTCCGGTGCAGCGCGCCTTGTTGGAGCGGGCGGTCGGGGTTGTGCCGTTGCATGCGCGGATCGATGGGCTGAACAGTGAGCGCGGGTTCCGGCAATCTGTTGGGGACAGAACACGCTAAAGAGCGGCGAGGACGGCGCGATAAATCGCGCGGCTACGGTTAAGGCGACAGTACGCACTAGCGACCGACGAGGACGGCGCGATAAATCGCGCGGCTACGGACGATAGGTCAGGTCATAGCTGTACAGGAGCGGCCCCGGCATGGTGAAGAAAGTGGCCCTGGTGTTGAGCGGCGGCGTGTCCCTCGGCTCGTATATCGCCGGGGCGCTGGACGAGTTGCTCACGGCGTTTGCCGCCGCGCCCGACCAGTATCAGATCGACATCATCACTGGCGCCTCGGCGGGGGCCACGTCGGCGGCGCTGATCGCCCATGGCCTGCTCTATCGGGGCGGCCAGACGGAGTTGCGCCCGGCCTGGGTCGATAAGGTGGACATCACCGACCTGCTGGCGCCCGACATCCCGCGCGGCGAGCCGCTGTCGCTGCTCAACAGCCGCCGCATCCGCGAGGTGGCTCGCGAGTCGCTGGCCTGGGATTCCGCCGCCCCGCTGCGCCGCGCGCCGTTCTGCGCGCCCCGCCTCACCGTCGGCATGACGCTGACCAACATGACGGCGCTGCCCTACGCCTCGCACGTCGCCCAGCCGTCGGCGCATGGGCCGGAACTCTACGTCCAGTCGCGCAACGCCGAGCAAGAGACCTTCGTGCTGACCTCCACGCACGATCCGCTGCACCCGGTGTGGGACCGGCTGGCGACCGTGGCGCGGGCGTCCGCCGCCATCCCGCTGGTGTTCCCGCTGGTGCAACTCGAACGCCAGGCCGAGGACCCGGCACAGTATCCCCAGCCGCCGGGCTTTGCGGGCAAGCGCCGGTTCTGGTACTGCGACGGCGGCGCGTTCAACAACCTGCCGGTGGACCTGGCCTGGCACTACATGTGCGCGGCGGCGGGCACCGACCAGGAAGAGCGCGTGCTACAGGACCGCGTGGTCGTCGTGGTCAATCCCTGGCGGCCCAACCTGAAGCTGCCCGCGCCGAGCGTGGCCTATCCGACGTTGCTGGAGCAGGCCGCCGGGCTGCTCGGCGCCATGCTGAACGAGAGCAGCGCGCGGGCCTTCCAGGGCGAAGTGGTGCCCCGGATGCCGGCGCCCGCCCTCGCCGGGGCCGAGCGCGGCATCCCCGGCCTCGACACGCCGCCCGCCGCTGTGCTGGGCCGGTTCGCGCTGGTCATGCCCGCCGCCGTGGACGTGCGCCTGCGCGGCAACCACCTGCACGCGCTCGGCGCCTTCCTCGACCGCCGCTTCCGCGAGTACGACTTCCGCCGCGGCGCCGCCGATGCGCGTCTGGTGGCCCGCGCCACGCTCGGCATCCGCTACCCGGAGCGCCCGGCCCATTTCTACGAGCCGGACAGCGATCCGCGCCTGCATTGCGATCTCACCGACTATGCCGCGCTGGGCGAGATCCCCAGTTCCAACCTGCGCTACGCCCACCGCAGCGTGCGCCAGGTGTTCGAGGCGGCACTGGATCGGCGGATCGATGCGCTGCTGGCGGCATGGGACCTGCCGTTGCCGGGGCTGGTGGAGGCGCCCCTGGACAACGCCGTGAAACCGCTGATCAAGACCTATCTGCGCGCCCAGCTCCCCGCGGCCTGGGATCT
>CBJNAR010000579.1:0-3601 GCA_966434075.1 uncultured bacterium | reverse complement strand
TTGCCACGGCACCGGCGGCGCGGCGGGCGGGGCTTCGGGCAGCGTGTGCGCGGCGCCGGTGCGCCCGTTGCCGCTGTGCGCCGCGCTGTGCCCGTTCGCGTGCCCGTTGCCGCGGGTAGTCGCGGGCGGCGCGTCGGCTTCGGCCACGGCGGCGCCGCCCCGGCCCGGCACCCGCCGCGTGGGCAGCGCGGCAGTGCTGCTGCGCGCGCTTACGGCCACGCGCGGGCTTGCCCCGGCGCGCGCTTCGGCCCGGCGGGCGGGCGCCGGGCGGCGGCTGTGCAGCGTCCCGGCCACCAGGTTATAGACCACGCCGAACGCGCCCAGCACCGTCAGGCTGAACAGCGTGACGTTGGCGAGGTTGAAGCCCACCGCCGAATCCACGCCCGACAGGTGGCAGAGCGTGCCCATCAGCGTGTAGCCGAAGTAGTAGTAGTTGATCGAGTAGCCCGCCAGCCAGGGGTCGTTGGGCGGCAGGACCTGGCCCTGGGTGAAGCTGTTCAGGAACGCGAAGTCCATGAACTTCTCGGTGCCGTAGATATTCGGCGAGTAGGCGCGCAAGATCGTCCAGGCCAGAAACGCGAAGCCGAACAGCACCTCGGCGGCGGCCCAGTAGCGGGCCTGGCCGCGCAGGAACGCCCGCATCTCGCCCCACAGCGCGCGCCCGTTGCGCAACGCCAGCCAGGCCGCGCCCGCGATGAGCGCCAGCAACATGGCGATGTTGGAGACGCGGCTGAACGGCGCCAGTTGGAACATGCCGATCAGCCAGGCCCCGTAGCCCACCAGCAGCAGCCCCAGCGCCTTGCTGAAAGCCCAGCCCCGGTCGGGCAAGCGGCCCATGACCGTCCAGGCCACGGGCCAGGCGGCCACGCCCAGCACCTCCAGCGTCAGCCACCAGATCAACGCGTCTCCCAACGATCCCGTCCTCTAATCCTAACCGCCGTACTTATGGGTAAGGGCCGGCGGCAAACCGGCCCTTACATCGTTTGCTACCGCCACGGGCCGGTTTGAAACCGGCCCCTACAGCGCGCCCCGCACTCGCTTACTCGTCGTCACTCAGCACTCAGCACTCAGCACTCAGCACTCGTTAGTGCAGCGCATCCAGCCGCTTCTGGGCCTCTTGCGCCCAGTGCTGGCCCGATTCGTCGGCGGGGGCGTTCTTGATGCAGTTCTGGAAGGCATCGCGCGCGTTGTCCGTCGATTGCATGGTCTGGTAGACCTCACCCAGGTGGAACCAGGCTTCCGCAAACTTGGGATTGGCCGCCACCGCGCTCTTGAACGCGTTCACCGCGTCGGTGAAGCGCTGGCGGCTCTGGTAGGCGATGCCTACCTTGTTGTAGGCCGCGGGCTTGTCGCCCGGATTGGCGTCCTGGACCGCCTGCTCCCAGATCGCCAGGGCCTTGTCGGCCTCGCCGTTCTGCATGTAGAGGTCGCCCAGGATATGGTGTGCGGGCACATCTTGCGGGGCCAGCCGCACCACTTCGACATACTGCTCGATGGCCTTCTGGATGGCCTGGTGGTTGCGATAGTAGTCGGCCAGGGCACGGTGGGCCTCCAGGTTGTTCGGGTCCGCCGCCACCGTCGCCAGCAGGGCATCCACGGCGGGATCGGCGCCCAGCGGCGGCTCGGTGGGCGTCGGGCGCGGCGTATACTGCGCGGCGGGACTGCCCGGCGCCACGCCCACGGCGGCCTTCACCTGCTTGCCGAGCACGTGATAGATCGTCACCGGGCCGGATTGGAACGCGACCTCCAACTGCTTGTCTTTGACCATATCCTCGAATTTGCTCAGCCCGGTCGGCGACTTCTGGTAGGCGATGCGCTCGATCTGGCCGACATAGATATATTCGATGTCGTACTTGTTGATCAGCAGCAGCGCCTCCTGCGTGTTGTCGGTGCGGTAGAAGTTGGTCATGTCGTTGCGCCGCTCGCCCACCAGCCAGCCGTAGCGCTGCTCGTCCTGGTGCAGGCCGCCGACGACCATGGGCAGGCCGGAATAGGTGCTCGGCAGCATCCCGGCCTCGCGGTAGTAGCCGATGGGCGCGGCGGCGATCACCGGCGTGCCCGCGATGTGCGTGTTCAACCAGTCTACCGCGGCGCGCTCGAAGTGGAACGCGACCGGGTAGGCCGTCTCGGCGTCGCCGAACACCAGCGGCAAGTTGGTCTTATCCATCCAGTCCATGCCGTTGAGCGTACCGAAGTCGGGGCGCGGGCCGGGCATGCGGTCGGCCACGCGGGCCTGCGTGCCGGTAATGGTGAAGATGAGGCTGCCGAGCAGCAGCAGGCCGAACGGCACCAGCCAGATCGCCCGCGCCGGGGAGAACCAGCCGCGGCTTTCGCGCACCGGCGTCACGTCCTCGACCGAGGCCACCGGCAGCAACGCGCCCGGCGTCATGTCCGGGTCCGCGGGCACGACATAGCCGCCGTGCAGCACCAGCGGTTCCTCGATCGCGGGTTCCGCTTCGGGTTCGGGTTCCACTGCGACCGGCGCGGGGGCCGCCTGCGCGGCGTGGCCGCGCGGGCCGAGCAAGCTATAGAGCGCCACCGCCCCGCCCAGGGCGACCAGCACCCAGACCTGCTCGTAGAACTTGAACACAGTGTTCATGCGGTAGAACGTCGGGTCGCCCGCCAGGTGGTCGGCCAGGTAGATGTACTCGACACCGAGCGCCACGATGAAGCCGACGGTGAGCATCAGCCCGCCGAAGATCTGCCCCGGCGCGCGCAGGCCCGACAGGTGCGTGGCGACCAGCCCGCCGATGAGCAGGATCAGCATGGCTTCGAGCGGCTGTTTGGTCAGCAGGAAGCCGAGCGTCGCCAGGGCGGTCAGCCCCAGCACGGCCAGGCCCACCCCGGCGGGCAACAGTCCGCGCACCGGTGGGCGCGCCACCACCGGCGCGGGTTCGTCGTAGACGGGCGCGATACGCCAGCCGGGGGCGGGCGCGAGATCTTCGTCCGGAGTCTCGGTCACAGGTGTCGCTGTGCCGTCCAGAGTCGGAGCGGAGGCCGAATCGTCGCCGTCGCGCGGGGCAGCCGCGAGTATTTCCGGCTCGACTGGCAGGTGAGCGCCGTTCGCGCTGTCCTCGGCACCCGCGGGCGGCTCGGTGGACGCGGCCTCGGGTTCGCCGGCCGCTACCGGCTCCATGAGCGGGGCATCGGGTTCCGGCAAGGGGTCCGCGCCGTTCGCATGCGCCTCGGTTGTGTCAGCCGCTTCCGGCACCAGCGCATCGGGCGCCGCCAGCGGCGCCTCGTGCTCGACCGGCAGCGCCGGGGCAAGTACCTCGGGCGCCGGGGGTGCGCCGTTCTCGACCGGCTCCGGCCCGGCCTGGATAGCGGGCACGGCGGGATCGCTGTCTCCCGGCAGGGGTGGGCTCTCGCCGTCGGCCGGGTGGCCGTTCCCGGCGTGGCCCGCCATGTAGGGATCGGTCTCGGCCACCACGGGCAGGTCATAGGCGGCGATGCCGTTGCCGTTGGTTTCCTTGACGAAGTCGTAGCGGGCAGGGCCCCCGGTGCGGTGGTCGGCCGGCTCCAGGGTGAACTCGCGGCGCAGCCGCTCCCGCAGCTCGCGCAGCGGCAGGTAGTTCTCCACCCGGTCCATTTCGACATCGCC
>CBJNAR010000578.1:0-3604 GCA_966434075.1 uncultured bacterium | reverse complement strand
AGTACGGGATGACGGTGGCGATTGGCACCTACGATGTGACCGCCGACGCCGAAAGCCTGGTCAGCGTGCCGGGCGTACCGGTGGACGGGACGGGCATCCATCTGCGCATCCGCCGCAGCGCCGCGCCCACCCCCACGCCAGTGCCGCCCACCGCGACGGCCACGCCGCCCGGCGGCACGCCCGGTCCCGGCTGCGTGATCCAGTTCACCGATGTGCAGCCCGACGATTACTTCTACGCCCCGGTCCAGTATCTCTACTGCCATGGCTGGATCTCGGGCTACAGCGACAACACGTTCCGGCCCGCCAATACGGCCAGCCGCGGCCAGGTTACGAAAATCGTCGTCCTGGCCTTCGACCTGCCGCTCGTCACCCCGGCCACACCGACCTTCAGCGATGTCGCGCCCGGCGATGTGTTCGCTCCCTACATCGAAACCGCCGCCGCCTACCATCTGGTCAACGGCTACTCCGACGGCACCTTCCGGCCCTACAACAACGTGAGCCGCGGCCAGTTTGCCAAGATCCTGGTCAACGCCGCAGGGTGGTCGATCCTCACGCCCGACCGGCCCGACTTCGCCGACGTGGGGCCGACCAACCCATTCTACAGCTATATCGAAACGGCTTACGCCCGCGGCACCATCAGCGGCTACAGCAACTTCACCTTCCGGCCCTTCAACAACGTGACCCGCGCGCAGATCGCCAAGATCATCTACAACGCTCAGACGCAGCCGCTGCGCCGCTAGCCGGGGCGCCGCCAGTCAGCCGGCGGGTTCGAGCACGACCTGGGCCGCCGCGTGGCGGGTGCGCGCCAGATCGACTACCAGGGCGCCCAGGATGCCGAGGTGGACGGCAGCGACGAGCAGCGCCGCCGCCTGGCGAAACACCAGGAAGGGCGTGTCCGCGGGCGTGACGATCAGGTTTTGCCCCAGGGCCGTGGTGAACGGGGCGATGGTGAGCAGATTAAACAGAAAGGTCAGCGAGAGCAGGCCGTAGGCCCACCAGAGCCCCGGCATCCGCACACGCGGGCGGGTCCCGGCGGCCTCGCCGGCGGGCATGGGGCGGGATGGGCGCCCGGCAGCGGCCAGCAGGAGCAGCGCCGGCACGGGGAACAGGTAGCGCTCGCGGACCTGGGCCAGCAGCACGTACATGGCGAGGCAGAGCACCGCCGTCGCCAGCGCCTCCTGGCCGGGCCGGCGCCAGGTGATCAGCAGCGCCGCGCCGGCCAGCACCGCGAACAGGACGAGACCGGCGACCTGATCGGACACGGGCACGCCCGGCAGATGCGCGCTATACGGGACGCCGCGCACCTGCCCCCCGTAGAGCAGATACCAGAGGTTGTAGCCGCTCACGTCGAGCCAGGGGCTGGCCCGCACATTGGTGTAGGCGCCGGCGGCGTCGAGCAGGTTGCCGGCCCCGAGCCAGGGCAGGGCGAGCCCGAACGCCACCAGCAGCGCGGCGCCCGCGCCAAGCACGAGGCCGCGTAGCCCCCGCCGGGCCAGCGATGCGCCCACCAGCACCGGCGCCAGGGCCAGGCTCTGCGGCTTGGTCGCCAGCGCCAGCGCGGCGGCCACCCACGCGGGCACCAGGCGCCCACGCTCCAGCGCCACCACGCCGGCGACGATCGGCAGCGTATAGACGGCCTCGAATTGCCCCCACAGGGCCGAGACGTACCACACCCCCGGATTGAACAGATACAGGGCGCAGACGCCCAGGCTGACGCGCCGGCCCCGCCGCTGGACCGTCCAGGCCAGCAGTGCGGCGGTGGCGACATCGCAGAGGATGCCCGGTAGCTTGATCAGCGCGACGAGCGCCGTGGTGTTGCCGCGGAACAGATGGGTGTCGAGCAGGGCGGCACCGCCCAGCAGATAGAGAGGGATCGGCGGGTAGTTGATGGAGGGGTCCTGGTAGATGGCGGCGAGGCCGCGCAGTTCCAGCAGCCGCGCCCACTGCGTAAAGACGATAATATCGTTGCTCAGGTGGGTATCGATGCCGGCGAATGGCAGGCGCACCAGCAGCCCCGCCAGCAGCAGCGCGACTAGCACGGCGCGCGGGTGCGCCGTGATCAGTGCGCGCCCTCTCGTCAGCATGGCTCGGTCCCCCCGTGTTGCATCCGTATCCCCGCCCCGTCAGCGCGGTTCCGTGCTTTCCCCGGCGGGTGCCGCGGGCGGGCCGTCGTCGCGATCCTCCTCGCCGTCAGGCGCGCTGTCCGGGTCGCCGCCGAAGCGTTCCGCGCTCTTCAACACGCGCAGGGCGAACCAGGTGAGCACCGTGGCAAACGAGGCCACCCAGTAGAGGCCCTGCCCGGCCAGCACGCCCAGGGCCGCCACTATCCAGATCGAGGCCGCTGTGGTGAGGCCGCGGACCGATCCGCCGGTGCGAAAGATGACGCCCGCACCCAGGAAGCCGATACCGCTGACGATCTGGGCGGCCAGGCGCGCCGGGTCGCGGTTGGTGCCCTCGCCCGCGAAGCCGTAAATACTGGCGACGGTAAAGCAGGCCGCGCCGGCCGCCACCAGCATATGCGTACGCAGGCCCGCGGGGCGTTGCATGCGTTCGCGCTCCCAGCCGACCAGCCCGCCGAGCAGGAAAGCGGTCAGCACCCGCAACATCATAATCAGGTCTTCGGTCGTCGGCATCGGCGGCTCCTTCGCGCGGGACGGATGGCGGTCCATCCGGGGGAAAATTGGCCGTTATTATAAGGCGATCCGGCCCCGCAGGCAAGTTGACAAAGCGCCTGTCCAGCGCATATACTTACGCCGGGCGTGCCGTTTTGCCCCTCGCCCCGGCGATAGACACCGGTATGCCGTCCCAGATCCAGGAGCATCCATGACCAGTTTACAATCGGATTCCCCTGCCGGTCCGGCCGAGACGCCCGACCTCCTCGGCGCGTCCGCGGCTGCCACGCAGTTACGGGCGGTGCGCGCCCGCCATGTCGCCCACCTGCGCCCCGAACTGGCCGATAGTCCCTCCCCGATCCGCAGCATGGCGCGCATGGTCAACGACGTGGTGGCCGAAGCGCGCGAGTTGGGCATCCCGGAGCCGGTCCTCGCGGCACATGTGGTCAACCGCAGCATCGGCGATGTCGATGTCCGCCGGATCACTGAAATCTATAACGGCGTGGACTACAGCACCATCGGCGAGGACCTGGGCGTGATCTTGCCCGGCGAGGTCATCAACGGGCGGGTCAGTGACGGGGCGACCTACCTGGAGATCCGCCGGCGGATGCTGGAGTTCGAGCGCCGGCTGCTGGCCGACTACGGCTTTGACACGCACATCTACGACCTGTCGGGCATCGGCAATCCGCTGCTGCGCGAACGCCTGGCCGCCCGCTTCCGCGACCACTACGGCGTGCCCGCCACGGCAGAGCAGACGTTCGTCAGTATCGGCGGCCTGGACGCCATCGACAAGTCGTTGCGCGGATTTACCTACTATTTCCGCCAGAAATATGGCGGGCGGGTGGGCTTTGCCTTCCCCGCGCCGGGCTTCGCCGTGCCGCTCTGGCAGGCGACCAGCCTGGATATGGACATCATCAACTTCCCGACCCGTGAGGAAGACCGGTTCCAGCTCACCCCGGCGACCATGGAGCGGCTGGTTGCCACGCACCCCA
>CBJNAR010000577.1:0-3607 GCA_966434075.1 uncultured bacterium | reverse complement strand
TCTTCCTGGCCGGCGCCCTTCAAATCGGCGTATTGTTTGCGCGAGAGGCCCAGTTTTTCGCCGATTTCCACGATGCCGCCGCCTTTGAAATTGAATTTCGCGAGCAGGTCGAATCCATCGGACCCCAACGCCTTCATTATCTGGGCGGCCTTCGCTTTCACGTCGCGATAGGCGTCGTTATAGTTGGTTAATTCCTCGTCCTTCAAAATGCAATCGGTGAAGAACGCCGTTAAGCCTTCCTTTAACACCTCGGCCAGGTTGCCGGAGATTTTCATCGCCGCGGGCAGGTAATAGTTATACAGGGTCGCGCTTGCCAGCCGGTGCACGGCTTCATGCAACGCCGTGCCGAAGCGGGCGTCAGGCCGCACATGCACTTCGGATTTCTTGGGGTCATAAAACCCGACGATATGGGCGGGCACGGTTTGCGCGGCATTCTGATCGTATGCCGTGCGGTAGGAATTCTCGAAATTGGAGTCGCTCAGTTCCTGGACGAATTTTCCCTTCTCGGCGATCCGCAAACCCGACTTCAGCTTATCGCCAATGTACGGCGCCAGTCGTTTATTGCGCAGCAACACTTCGTCAATGATTTGTGCGGTTTTCTCGAACACCGGGTCGTCGAGGCCGACTCCTGCCTCTTTCAGCGTTTTTTGCTGGGCGGGGGGCGCTTTGGGCGCTTGCTTGGCGGGTTCCGGCTGGCGCTGGATGCGCGCCGGCTGCGACCCCGGCAACGCCCGTTGCTGAAGGACGTGCGCCAGTTCGTGGGCCAGCAGATGCCGGCCCGCCGGGGTGCCGGGGCGATATTCGCCGGGTGCGAAATGGATGCTGTTACCCACGGTATACGCCCGCGCCTGGAGCCTGCGCGCCGACTCGTTGGCGTCCCGGCCGGCATACACGCGCACATCGGCGAAATTGTGATGGAAGCGCGATTCAAAGAACTGCCGATCCGGCGGATCGAGCGCCGTGGCCTCGCCGGAATGCGGCCCGGCCGGCGCAGAGCCCCCGGCGTCCGTAGCAGACGGTCTACTCGCGCGCATGACCTGGTCCGCCAGGCGGTCCGCCTCCTGCTCATCGGCGTCTCCCGGCTCGCTGACTACCCGTTTGGTCTGGATCGCCGCCGGGGTAGGGGAGTGGATAGGGATGCGGCTAAGATCGTGGCCACCGTCCACGGCAGCGGTAGCGGTTAATCCGGATTGCTGGCCGGGTGGCCGCTGCGCATCGAGGATCGGCAGGGCGGATGGTGCCCAGGCGGGGCGCGTAAAACTGGAGAGTATAGCAGTTGGCGGGCGCTGCCGCATTTGTGCGAAGCTACGCATAGCGGACCTCCTGGCGTGGAAGGACGGTCACGAATCCGGCATGCTATCATTATAGCACCGGTTTTTCCGGCGTCGCTAGACTCCGCGGCTGGCCATCGACGGCTGTTGCTGGGATAGCGCGAGGCACGCGCAGCCCCGCGCGGAGTAGGGGCACGCGCTGCTCTGCCGGCCAGCGATCCTCTCAGGCGCGAATCGGTATAACGAATAACGAGCATTATTTGTCATAACTGCTGATCAGACACCGCGAGAACCTAGTGCCAGCAACCCCGACAGGCCGTAGTGTTGCGCTTGTTCCTGGGGCACGCTACCCGACGCCGGGTTTGGGCATGTTGCTGCCCGGTTGCCCAAGATTTAGGCGACCAGGCACGCCTTACCCCCGCTGCTCGGCAAGCCCGACAATGATGCCCTCGGGGCCGCGGACGTAACAGAGCCGATACGTGTCCTCGTACTGCACCACTTCGCCAACCAGTTCGGCGCCGTGGGCGCGCAAGCGCGCCACGACCTCGTCGAGACCAGCGACGGCGAACATGATGCGGCGGATCCCGAGTGCGTTCACCGGAACGTTCGCGGGCCCCGTTCGGATCGCGTCCGGCGTGTGGAACTTGTCCAACTCGATCCGTCCGTGGCCGTCCGGCGTACGCAGCAGCGCGAGGGTCGCACGGACGTTCGGAAGGCCGATGAGCCGATCTACCGAGGAGCCCTCGACGGTCGTCTCGCCCTCTACCTCCATACCAAGCGCGACGAAGAACGCCTTAACCGCCTCAAGGTCGTCGACCACGATGAGCACGTTGTCCATTCGTTGGAGCGTCATGTCTTTTCCCCCATTTGACTCGAAACACGCAGCATGGGCGGTTTATCTGGTTCTCCGCCTTCAGGGCTGCGGGCGTTGCATGCCATAGAGGCAGATCATTCTGCCGCGATGCCGGACCTGCTTGAGCAAGGTCATGCCAATCTTCTCAGCCACCCGGCGCGAGGCGGCGTTCTCCGGCTGAATCAGCGCGCTGAGCGCCGGCAGGCCCAGACGGTCGAACGCGTAGTCACGACAGGCCAGCGCTGCCTCCGTTGCCAGGCCCTGGCCCCACAGGTCGCGGCGCACATGCCAGCCGATCTGGATCTGGCCGTTACCTTCCGTACCTTCCGTCCCTTCAAGCCCTTTGATGACGCCCAGGCCGCAATCGCCGATCGCGTCATCGCTGCCCCGCAAGGTGAGTGCCCACAGCCCGAACCCGTACCGGGCATAGTCTAGCAGGCTCTCCTCTACCCATCGCTCGGTCCTGCTGCGATCAAAGACCGGCCAGAAGCGCATGAAGAGTGGATCCGAGAAAAGCAGGTGTAGGCTCTCCACGTCCGCACGTCTCATCTCGCGTATGACCAGACGCTCGGTCTCCAAAAGCATCATCGCGAACCTCCGTGAACGGGCTGAATCTCTCAGACCCTGTTCATCTTAGACCTTTGTCCGTGACCGGCTCTGGTATAGCTGCAACTGGATGCTGCGCCGGGACCACGGGCGCCCGCCGGGCACGGTTGGCGTAGCGGTAGCGGCCCCAGAGTTGCGCCGCCAGGATGCCCAGGGCCAGCACGCCCACCAACGGGCGCATAATCGGGTCGCGCGGCATCACCGTCTGGTAGCCCAGCGTGTGCGCCAGCACCAGCAGGAACAACGCGTAGTTGAAGCGCTGCCAGAACTTCCAGCGCGGCCCGCGCAACCGGCGTAGCGTCCAGTTGTTCGATAGCGCCGCAAGCCCCGCCAGGATCACCGTGGCCGCCGCGCCCAGGTCATTGCTCACGCCAAGCAGGTCGAGCCGCAGACCGCCCGCCGGGGTAAAGAAATAGGCCAGGATCTGACCGCCCAGGTGGCCTTGCAAGCCAAAGACGACGTGCAGGCACCCCGTCAGACCGGCCCAGATGCCGGTGTCCCGGCGGCTATGGATATTCACCGGGTTGCGCCGCCGGCGCGCAAGTTGCAATGGCCCGATCAGCAGCGTGACGGCCAGGAAGAGCAGCGCCAGGTAGCCAAACGCGATGGTGAGGGTCAGTGTGGGCCAGAAGCGCGGCTGCAAGACATATGTGAGCGCGCACCCCGCAACGGTGATCGCCCCCAACAACAGATGTGTCCGCACCCGACCGGGGTCCAGCTTCCACCGCGCGCCGCGCCGCTCAGTTGCGTCCTGCCTCACGATTCCGATCCTCCTGGGCAGATAACGACGCGGGTCGCCGATCCGGCCTTATCGCACGGGCGACCTTGACGCGCGCGCGCACGATGTCTTCGCGACGCCGCTGATATTGCAGCGAAT
>CBJNAR010000576.1:0-3613 GCA_966434075.1 uncultured bacterium | reverse complement strand
GCCCGCCCTCGGCGCGGTCAACGGTTTGCACCTGCACCGGGCGGACGATGGGCAACTGGTAGCGGGCCTCATACGCGGCCAGATAGGCAAGCACGGCGTCGCGGTCCGGATAGGTGTGCGTGCCGCCCGGCATGAACACGCCCGGTAACGAACTCCACTGCGCCGGGGAGAAGAGCGCCAGCGAGTCCCAGGTGTGTTGCCAGGCGCCGCCGGGGGCCGGTTCGCCGTCGAGAATGACGAACGACAGGGCGCTGCGGCGCAAGTAATAGCCGGTGGCGAGGCCCGCCTGCCCGCCGCCGATGACGACGACATCATAGTCGCGCCGGGCCGGATCGCTCTGCATGGCGCGTTGTTTCCCCCTTGTTGGCCCTGGTTGCCCGTATGGCTCTGTGCACCGCCATGATACACCAGCCGGTGTGCCGGTGCCCAGGACCAAACTCTTACCTCATTCTGCTCTAGCTCTGCGGTTGTTCTGCGGTGGGCGCGGGATAATGGAACTGTACGAACCCCGGCGGCCCATGCAAGGGGCGACCGCCGGGGTTCCAACCGAAAGACGCCAACGCAGCCGGTCCGCGAGGGCCGCACCGTTTTGTTGTAGTGCCCCGTGGGGGCAGCGATGAGGAGAGAGTATCATGCACGACTATAATTCGCAACCGATTTCCGGGGCGGACCCGGCTCCCAGCGAGCCGCAAACCACCCCGTCCGCGCCCGCCGTGAGCGGCGAGCCGGTATATGGCCGGACGCGCGTCACCGCGCCGCTGCCGGTGATGCCGCCGCTGGCCGGCATGGCGTACAACAACACCACGGCCCCGGCGCCGTCCGCACCCGCACCGCAGGCGCCCGCGCGGCAGCGCCCGCCCAAACGGGGCGGCGCGGGGATGATGATGCTGGCCTTGCTGATGATGCTGGGCCTGGTGGCCGGGGGCATCGGCGGCGGGGCCACCGCCTGGACGCTCGCGCAGGCGACGGCACCGCAGGCTGCGGCCCCCGCTGCTGCTGCGCCGTCGAGTAATGTGCAGCCGGTGAACAATGCGAACAGCAGCGCCATCGGCACCCTGTATACGCAAGTTTCCAACTCGGTCGTGTCGGTGCAGACGACGCTGGGCAACGGGCGCTTCTCCGGGGCCGGCGAAGGCAGCGGCATCGTCGTGGATAACAGCCACGTGCTGACCAACTACCACGTGGTGCAGGGCGCCAACACGATCCGCGTCGTGCTGGCCGACGGCACGAGCGTGACGGCGACCGTGGTGGGCAGCGCGCCGCAGGACGACCTGGCGCTGCTCTCGGCCAATCTGCCGGCGGACAAGGTGCAGCCCGCGACGCTGGGTGACTCCGACAGCGCGCAGGTGGGCGATGAAGTGGTGGCTATCGGCAACCCGTTCGGCCTGGACCACACCGTGACGGCGGGCATCATCAGCGCCGTGAATCGCAGTTGGTCGAGCGGCAACCAGCCGGTCCGCCCGATGATCCAGACCGATGCGCCGATCAACCCCGGCAACTCCGGCGGCCCGCTGTTCAATATGCAGGGCCAGGTCATCGGCATCAACACGGCTATCGAGAGCCCGGTCGAAGGTTCGGTCGGCGTCGGCTTCGCGATCCCGATCAACCGGGCCAAGAGCCTGCTGCCGCAACTGAGCCAGGGCAGCACGATCCAGCGGGTGTGGCTGGGCATCAGCGGCATCTCGCTGAACGCCGACGTGGCGTCGCAGGTCAACGCACCGGTGAGCAAGGGCGTGCTGGTGGCCGGGGTGACGGACAACAGCCCGGCGGCCAAGGCCGGCATCCAGGGGTCGGACCCGACGACCAGCAGCACGCTGGGCGACATCATCACCGCGATCGACGGGAACGCCGTCGGCACGGTCGAGGATCTGACCAACTATCTGACGAACAAGCACAGCGGCGACACCGTGACCCTGACGATCCTGCGCGGCGGCCAGCAGCAGCAGGTGAAGGTGACGCTGGAGCCGTGGCCGGCGCAGCAGTCGTCGTCGGGCCAGAATCCTAACGGCAATGGGCTGCCCTTCGATCCGAACGGGCAGGGCAACCAGGGCACGACCCCGTAACATCGATTATCGGTCCCCCATAGTTCTAGTAAGGCCTCGCCAGTCCGGCGGGGCCTTGCTGTTGTGTGTTGGCGGCGCGGGCCGGTTTGAAACCGGCCCCTACAGGGCAACCCCGGCAGCGCGGGCCGGTTTGAAACCGGCCCCTACACCACAACGGCGGCAGCGCGGGCCGGTTTGAAACCGGCCCCTACACCGCAAAACCGGCGGCGCGGGCTAATTTGAGGCCCTTTTCCTGATGAACCCGGATATACACCGGCGTTCCGGCCCGGCTGCCTATCCTACTCCATGTGGGACACGTCATCCCACCGGCTGCCCTGCCCCACGGACCTGGCCCGGTTTCTGCCGCCCTGCCGGTGTAGGGGCGGGTTTCAAACCCGCCTGCCGCCTCACCTCCCCGGCCTCCGGCCAGGGAATCGGTCCGCGCGGGCCGGTTTGCAACCGGCTCCTACAGAGACTGAGGGGCGATTGCCAGTACCATTCGGGACGGCATGGGGGTTATATAATGCGCCGGAACGTGGGGCCGGGCCTGGCCCGTGCGTGACGGCCGGAACTGGTCATCGGAGCAGAGTGGGGGAGGCAAGGGGATGCGCTATCGGACGTTTGGCCGCCTGGGGTGGCAGGTGAGTGAAATCGGCTACGGCATGTGGGGCATGGGCGGGTGGACCGGCGCCGACGATGAGGAGTCGCGCCGGGCGCTGCAGGCGGCGGTGGACCGGGGCTGCAACTTCTTCGATACGGCCTGGGGCTACGGCGCCGGGCACAGCGAGCGGTTGCTGGGCGAGCTGGTGCGGGCCAACCCCGACAAGCGGCTGTACACGGCGACCAAGATCCCGCCCAAAAACTGGCAATGGCCGTCGCGGCGCGGCGACCGTATCGAGAATGCGTTTCCGCCGGACCATATCCGCGAGTACACCGAGAAGAGCCTGGCGAACCTGGGGCTTCCCAAGGTGGACCTGATCCAGTTCCACGTCTGGGAAGACGCCTGGGCCGATGACAAGCACTGGCAGCGCACCATGGAGGACCTCAAGCACGAGGGCCTGGTGGGCGGCGTCGGCATCAGCATCAACCGCTGGGAGCCGTGGAACGCGCTGCGGACGATTGCCACGGGGCGCATCGACAGCGTGCAGGTGATCTACAACATCTTCGACCAGGCGCCGGAGGACGAACTCTTCCCGGCCTGCCGGGAGCACAACATCGCGGTGATTGCGCGGGTGCCCTTCGACGAGGGCACGCTGACCGGCACGCTGACCAGGGAAAACCGCTGGCCGGAGGGCGACTGGCGCAATACCTATTTCGTGCCCGAAAACCTGGGTCCGAGCGTGGAGCACGCCGACGCGCTGAAGCCGCTGGTGCCCGCCGGCATGACCATGGCCGCGATGGCCCTGCGGTTCATCCTGGACAATCCTGACGTGAGCACGACGATCCCCGGCATGCGCACACCGGAGCGCGTAGCCGACAACACGGCGGTGAGCGACGCGCCGCCGCTGCCCGACGCCTTGCGCGCGCAACTGCGCGGCCATCGCTGGGATCGGCAGCCGACCGCCTGGTCG
>CBJNAR010000575.1:0-3621 GCA_966434075.1 uncultured bacterium | reverse complement strand
CCACCAGCGCATTGAACACGTGCATCGCCAGTTCGGCGTCGGCCACGGCCCGGTGGGTCGTCGGGATGGGCAACTGCAACGCGGCGGCTACCCCGGCCAGGTTATAGACCGGCACTTCGGGCAGCAGCAGCGTCGCCAGTTCAAACGTGTCGTAGGACCGGTTGCGCATCTGCACGCCCTGGCGCTTGAGCAGGGCCAGGTCGATCTCGATGGAATGGCCGACAATGGGGCAATCGCCGACGAACCGCAACAGCGCCGGGGCCACGGCATATAACGCGGGCGCCCGCCGCACATCCTGGGGCGTGATGCCGGTCAGGGCGGTGATCTTGTAGGGGATGGGCTGGCTGGGCCGGATGAAGCTCTGCCAGTGATCCAGCACCTGGCCGTCGCGGAACTTGACCGCGCCGATTTCGATGATCTCATCGGCTTCGGCCCGCAGGCCCGTGGCCTCGGTATCTAATGCGATATAGGTACGACCCACGGTATGCGTTATTCCGATCTAGACGACGACCCGCTGGACGGGTCCAGCTACATCAATACCCCCGTGCGGGGTCCACCCGGTTACGCAACGGCTCCCCGGCGATGTAGCGCCGGAGGTTGTCACAGAATAGCTCGGTTGCGCGGTGGTTGTAGGATGGATTGGCCCCGGCCATATGCGGGGTGATGAACACGTTTTGCATGGCCCACAGCGGACTCTCGCCGGGAAGGGGTTCCTGCGCGAACACGTCCAGCGCGGCCCCGGCGATCTTACCCCCTTGGAGCGCGGCGATCAGCGCCGGCTCGTCGACCAGCCCGCCGCGCGAGATGTTCATGAACACAGCGGTGGGGCGCATAGCGGCCAGCGCGGCGGCGTCGATCATGCCGCGCGTCTCCGGGGTGAGCGGGGCGGCGAGCAGCACAAAATCACTCGCTCCCAGCATCTCGTGCAACTGGTCGGGGGTGTAGAAGCGCTCAATCGGCGGCTCGGCCTGCGCCTGGGGTGTATGCCGCAGCACGAGGACGTGCATCCCCAGCGCGTGGGCCAGGGCGGCGGTGCGCTGGGCGATGGGGCCATAGCCGACGATACCCAGCGTCTTGCCCGCCGCTTCCTCCGGCGTGTAGCGGTCCCAGCGCGCCTCGCGTTGCGCCCGCCAGTCGCGCAAAAAGCCCCGGCAGAAGGTGAGAATATAGCCGATGACTTGCTCGGAGATGGGGATGGCGTGGATGCCGCTGGCCGTCGTCACCAGCACATCGGGCCGCCGGTCGAACATCCCGGCGCCGATCATGTGGTCGGCCCCCGCGCTGGTGAGCTGGATCCATTGCAGTTCCGGCGCCTGCTGCAGCCATTCCACGGGGAAGCGGAAGGTGAACAGCACCTCGGCGCGCGCCAGCAGCGGGCGCAGTTGCGCGTCGTCCAGGCGCCGCCAGCCGGGAGCCGGGCGCGCGGACTCGCCCGGCACGGGCGCATCGGCTTGCTCGCGCTCCATGCTCAGGTCGATCCGCAGGCGCGGGCTGACATCCTGGATCCATTGCCGCTCGGTGTCGTCCAGCGGGAAATTGACCAGGACATAGATCGGCGCCGTGTCCGGCGCGTCTGGGGTTGGGGTCGTAGCTGTCACGGCGGGTATTGTACACCATTAGGCGGCGTGTTGCAACTGCCCGCCGGGTCTGCGTGCGCGCAGCAGGGCATAACGCCTCGGTGGCTATGGGCGGCCCGCGCCGCCGGGTGGACGGCGTATAACCGGATCATCGCGAGTCCGGATATCGATAACCCATCTTGACATGATATGATATAATGAAAACCACCAGGTAGCAGATGAGTTTGCTTCTCTCGTTTGCGCTTTCGCCTTTCCTCGTCCCGCCTCTCGTCTGTGTCGCTGAACCGGCAGGTAGCGAACCGGCTCAGTCCCTGCTCATGCCCACACGTGCGCGCGGCGGATGCGGTCCCGATTGCACCACCGGTTGTCATGCCCGTCGCGCCGCCGTAGATCCGCCGCAAATCAAATGTGACTTTGTCGCGGACCCGCCGTCTAGGAATGCGGAACGGATTTAACGGTACATGGGCACGCGGCCACCGGACTCATGTGTGACTTTGTCGAGCGCCCGCCGTCATAGAACGCGGGACTGAGTTACACCCGGTGGGCACGCGGCCCTGACGAGCAGCGGAACCCGCGTCAAGGGTCTGCGGAAAGGCAAATAGCAGTATGGATCAATTGGTCAACCAGATCGCGGAACGCACCGGCATTACCCACGAGCAGGCGCAGCAGGCTGTGGATGCGGTGGTTACCTTCCTGAAAAGCCGGCTTCCGGCCCCGCTGGCCGGGCAGATCGACGGCCTGCTCGGCGCGGCTAACAGCGGCAACCTGGCCCAGCAGGCCGAGCAAGCGTTGGGCGGCCTCGGCGGCATGTTCGGCAAGCAGTTGGATTAGTCCCCTCGCGGCGGGCGATCCACCGGGTGGGCAGGAGCGCGGCCCTGCTGCCTCCTTTGACGTTACATCTCACGGCAGAGAAAGGAATCCAGTGATGGCACACAAAATCGCGGAAATCAAAGGGCTGAGCGCCGAGATGCAGGCGAAGATGGGCGAAGGCAACATTGCGACGGTCGAGGACCTGCTGGAACAGACCGCCACGACGGCCCAGCGCAGCGCCCTGGCGAAGCAGCTTGGCGTCACGTCCGCGGAGTTGACCGAGTGGGTGAACCGGGCCGACCTGATGCGCCTCAAGGGCGTGGGCACCGAGATGGCGAACCTGCTGGAAGAATGCGGCGTCGACTCCTGCAAAGAGCTGCAGCATCGCGTCGCCGCGAACCTCCAGGCCAAGCTCAAGGCCACCAACGACGAGAAGCACATCACCCATCATGCGCCCACGGTGGCCCAGGTGGAGGAGTGGATCCACGAGGCGGCCCAGTTATCGGCCCAGTAACGGCGCGCCGATTTGGCGGCGTCGGGGCCGATTTGCAACCGGCCCGCGCATAGCACAGATTTAGCGAGGCAGGGGCCGGTTTGCAACCGGTCTGGTGGCCCACCCGGACTGCCCAGGGGCCACCCACAACGAAGAATCCGTTTTATCAAGGAGATCAATTATGGCTGCAGGCGAAAAACCGAAATCGCTCCGCGAATTCCTGATGCAGGGCAACGTCATCGACCTGGCGACGGCCGTGATCATCGGCGCCGCCTTCGGCGCGGTGGTCACGTCGCTCGTCAACGACATCATCATGCCCCCGATCGGGTTGCTGCTGGGTGGAGTCGACTTCTCCAACCTGTTCATCAATCTCTCCGGCACATCGTATCCCAGCGTGGCCGCGGCCAAGGCGGCGGGGGCGCCGACGATCAACTACGGGCTATTCATCAACGCCGTGATCAGCTTCCTGATTATCGGTGCGGTGATCTATTTCCTCGTCCGCGCGCTCACGCGGCTGACGCCGGAAACCAAGGCCCCCACGCCCGAAGTCGAGACGAAAGTCTGCCCGTACTGCATCTCCGATGTGCCGCTGAAGGCTACCCGCTGCCCGTATTGCACGTCGGACCTGACCGAAGGGGCGCGGTCCGCGCTGCCCGCACGCTAATCGAACCAGGGGAACCGCGAATCGCGACGCGGTTCCCCTCCGGGGGGCGGGAACCGTGCGCCGCGACATGGTTCCCG
>CBJNAR010000574.1:0-3622 GCA_966434075.1 uncultured bacterium | reverse complement strand
TACCGCGAACCGCCTGAGGTGCGCGCTGCTTTCTTACGCGGGCTGTTCGACGCCGAGGGCACCCTGGCGGCGCACACCGTCATGCTGGTCTGCTCCAGCGGTCGATTGGTTAAGCAGATCAAGCACCTGCTCTCCTACTGGGGCATTCGCGCCCGCATTACCGAGCGTATGCAAGCGCCCACGCGCATGGGTAACCATGTGATCAAGGAAACACACGCCTACATCCTCGCGATCAACGCCAAAGATGCCATCGTCTTCCAGAATGTGATCGGGTTTGGCTGCGCGGTCAAAGCCGGTAAACTCGCGGCGTTAGTGGCCCGCCAGCAAGCGGGCATCGACGCCATGCGCAGCAAGTTCATAATGCCGTTTGACTGGCGCGCCCGCTTCGATCATCTTCCGCGGGCCACGCGCACCTATAGCTACTATCAGCCGGGAGTCTATGCGCTGTCCGCCAGCCAGTTGCGGACCATCGCCGGGGATGCGAAAGCGCTGGCGACAGACGTGCAAGAGATCGAGCAGGTGCTGAACCGCCAGTTACTCGTCTCGACTATCAAGAGCATTACCGCCGTGGACGAGCCGGCCCTGGCGTATGACTTCGGCGTGGCCGAGCACCACAATTACATTGTGGACGGCATCCTGAGCCATAACAGCATGGGCGAGTTCGAGAAATACATCGCCCGGTCGTTCTACTTCTGGATGGTGCGCTTCCTGCGCACCAAGTACCAGAACGTGCGTATCGTCTTCATCAGCCACCATACCGAGGCCAAGGAAGTCACCGAGGAAGAGTTCTTCCACCGCGGCGAGAGCGGCGGCACGCAGGTCTCGTCGGCCTACGAGCTGGCCCTGCAAATCATCAACGAACGCTTCCCGCCGAGCGAGTGGAACATCTATCCCTTCCATTTCTCCGACGGCGACAACCTGCCCTGGGATAACGACCTCTGCGTGCAACTGGTCAACAAGCTGATGGCCGTCTGCAACCTCTTCGGCTACGGCGAAATCCGCGAGGGCTATCGTGGCTCGACCAGCACGCTCATGTCGGCCTACAACAAGATCCGCGACCCGAAGTTCGTCGCGGTGACCATTAGCGACAAGAAGGAAGTCTACCCGGCGCTCAAGAAGTTCTTCACCGAGCGCCAGGCAGCCACGCCGTAGACAGGACTCCGCGATGGACACCGAAATGATCGGCGCACTCGAAAACGCCATGGGCGAGATCTGGGACATCGCCCGGCGCTTCGACCTGGACCCGTTTCCCACCCACTTCGAACTCGTCCCCGCGACGATCATGTACGAGTTCGGCGCCTATGGCCTGCCGGGCCGCTTCTCACACTGGTCCTTCGGCAAGGGCTACTACCGCATGAAGACCCAGTACGATTACGGCCTGAGCAAAATCTACGAGATGGTGATCAACTCGAACCCGTCGTTTGCCTTCCTCATGGAGGCCAACACGGTGCTGCAAAACAAGCTGGTGATCGCCCACGTGCTCGGCCATACCGACTTCTTCAAGCACAACGCCTACTTCGACCGCACCAACCGCTCGATGGTCGACACCACGAGCCTGCATGCCGAGCGCATCCGCAAGTACGAGTTTCTGTACGGCACCCACGCCGTCGAGCAGTTCCTGGACGCCGCGCTGTCCATCCAGGAACATATTGACCCCCATCTGCGCTTCCGCCGCCAACCCGCGACCCCGGAGTCGACGGAACCCCGGCGCGCGCCCACCAGCGGTTTCGAGGACCTCTGGGAACTGGGTGAGGAGGCCGCGGCGGACCGCGAACGGGCCGCGCGGGAACAGGAAAAAGCCGCCCTGACGCCCCAGCGCGTGCCGGCGGAACCCGAAAAAGACATCATGCGCTTCCTCATCGAGCACGCGCCCGACCTGGCCGACTGGCAGCGCGACGTGCTGGAGATCGTTCGTCAAGAAATGTTATACTTTGTGCCGCAAATGCAGACAAAAATCATGAACGAAGGATGGGCCTCGTTTTGGCATGCTCGTATTCTGAGAGAATTAGAGTTGACCGACGACGAAGTCATGGAGTTCGCCAACCTGAACGCCGGGGTCGTGGCGCCCCACCGGCGCAGTATCAATCCGTATCACCTGGGGCTGAAGATCTTCGAGGACATCGAGCGCCGCTGGGACCAGCCGACGAAAGAACAGCAGGCGCGGGGTGCGCAACCAGGGCGCGGGCGGGCCAAGATCTTCGAGGTGCGCGAACTGGACAACGATCTCTCGTTCCTGCGCAACTACCTGACCAAAGACCTGGTGGACGAACTCGATCTCTATCTGTATGAACGCCACGGCAACGAGTGGGTGATCGTGGAGAAAGACTGGGAGAAGGTTCGTGACGGCCTGCTGAACGAGATGACCAACTTCGGCAACCCGACCATCGTGGTGGAAGACGGCGATTACCGCCGCAGCCGCGAACTCTACCTGGTCCACCGCCACGAAGGCCGCGATCTCGACACGGTGTATGCCGAGAAGACTCTGCAATACATGTACCAGATCTGGGGGCGTCCGGTCCATCTGGAAACCATCGTCGAGGGCGACCGCGTCCTGCTCTCGTACGACGGCACCAAGAACACCCGCACGGAACTGTAGCCATCAGCCGTCAGCGGTCAGCCGTCAGGTGTGAGTTTATAAACACGTCTTGTTCGTGCCAGTTGCCAAAGTCAGGCATGACAAACCTTCAGGCCGCCTGACCGCTGACGGCTGACGGCTCGTTAGCACTCGTATGCAATGTCCATCCTGTAACTTCATGAACGTGCCGGGGATGCGCTTCTGCGGGCAGTGCGGGGCGCGGCTGGCCGTGCCGCTCGATTGCCCGGTGTGCAGCTTCCTCAACGCGGCGGGGATGCGCTTTTGCGGTCAGTGTGGCAGTGCCCTGTTTGTCGGGGCCGCCGCCGCGCCCGCCCGGATCGACCCGGCGGCGGCCACGGGCGGGGCGAGCACCGCCGAGCCGGCGGGCGGGAACGGGCTGGCCCGCCTGGTGCCCACCATCGACGAGCGCAAAGTCGTCACCATCCTGTTCGGCGACATATCCGGCTTCACCACCATGGCTGAGCGGCTGGACCCCGAAGAAGTCAAGCATGTGATGGACCTGACGCTGCGCAGCCTGGCCGCCGAGGTGGAGCGCTACGAAGGCCACGTCGACAAATTCCTGGGCGACAACATCATGGCGCTCTTCGGCGCGCCGCGCGCCCACGAGGACGACCCGGAGCGCGCCGTGCGCTGCGCCATCGAGATGCAACACGCCATGCGCCGGCTCAGCGCCGACCTGGAGCGCACGCGCGGCCTCGACCTGCAATTGCATATCGGCATCAACACCGGCGAAGTGCTGGCGGGGCGCATGGCCGCGGGCCGGGACATCGACTACACGGTCATGGGCGACCCCGTCAACCTGGCCGCCCGCCTGCAACACACCGCCGGGCCGGGCGAGATCGTCGTGGGCGAGGCCACCTACCGGGCCAGCAGCGCCGTGATCGAGTACCGCTCGCGCGCGTGACGCTCGCCGCCGCGCGTCACGCCGCCGTCGCTCACTCGGCAGCGTGACGCGAACGAAGACAGACGACAATCGCCGCGGACACCGGAGGCGGGTCGTGTCGGCCGAGTTCGTGCCGCTGTGAC
>CBJNAR010000573.1:0-3628 GCA_966434075.1 uncultured bacterium | reverse complement strand
GTCGCCGTGCTGCTGGGCAAGTTGCCCTGGCTGGTATATGCCGGCGGGGCGATATTGTTGCTGGTCGCAGGGAACTTAATTGCCTCCGATCCCGTATTAAAGGATGTACTGGGCGTGTATCCCTGGGCGGCCTGGGGGCTGGCAGGCGCGCTGGGCCTGGTCGTCGCCGGGGCGCTGATCCACCGGCAGCGCCGCCCGCTCTCGCCCCGCGAAGATGCCCCCGCCGAACATGATATAATGCACGTGTAATATTCGCCTGCCCTTTGGCGTCTTAATGGTGGTAATCGCGACCCGCGACGACTCCCCACCGGGATGGCTGCAACGGCGCAGTTGGCCCGGTGGAGTGGTCGCCCCACCTGTGACGCTGAGGGCTATTTGGGAATGATCAGTAGCTACGCCATGCTGGGCCGTACCCGTGTCACGGGCTTAGGCGCCGCCAAGCCGGCTGAAGCCGGGGCGCCGCCCCGCCCGCCCGTCGTTCCCCCGGCTCTCGCGCCGGAGAGCGCCGCGCCCGCCGTCCCTGAGGCGGATGAGGCGGCGCTGGTTCAGCGTGCCCGCGCCGGGGACCGCGAGGCTTTCGCGGCCCTGTTTGATCGCTATCAGACCCCCATCGTGAACTATCTGTACCGGGTGGTCGGCGATTGGGAGACGGCCAACGACCTGGCGCAGGACTCCTTCCTCAAAGCCTACCAGGCGCTGGCCCGCACGGACACCGATCTGCAACTGGCCCCGTGGCTCTACCGCATCGCCACCAACACCGCGCTCGACGCTCTGCGCCGCCGCAAGCGCATCACCTGGGTGCCGTTCCTGGAAGAGTTCGAGCCGCCCGCGCCCGGCGGCGATCCGGGCACGACGGTGCCCAACCAGGACGCGGTGCACCGCGCGCTACAGGCCGTGCCCGACGATTACCGCATCGCCCTGGTGTTGCATTTGCATCAGGGCCTGTCCTATAAGGAGATCGGCGCCGCCCTGGGCGTTGCGCCCAATCTGGTCGCCGTCCGCGTCTTCCGCGGGCGCGAGAAGTTTATCAAGGTGTATAAGGCGCTAACTGGAGAACCCGACCGATGAAGTGTGCCCAGTGCCGGCCGCTGGTATCGAAGTATGTGGATGGGGAAGCAAGCCAGGCCGAGCGCCGGCAGGTAGAAGCGCACCTGGGCACCTGCCCGGCCTGTAGCGCGCTGCTGGCTCAGTACCGGATGGCAAAGGCCCATGTGGGCAATTTGCCCTATTATCAACCCGACGCCCGCCTGCGCGCCCGGCTGCTGGAGTCGCTGGACGCGCACGACCGGGCGCGGGCCGACGAGATCCCCATTACGCGCCGGGCGGTCCCGGCGGCGCCGGCCCCGCGCCGGGCGCACCCGCAGGGAGGCCGGCTGTTCGGCACCTTCGCCAGCGGTTTCGCCATGTTCCTGGTCGCGGCGGCGGGCGTGCTTGTCTGGCAGATCGCCGGCAACCGCCTCTCCTTTGATGCCGCTGCGCCCACCGCCAACGTCGCCGCCGCGAGCGCCACATCGGGCATCGTCTTGCCCGTACCGACCGGCGCCGTCGCCGTCAGCGAGACGTTGCCCCAACCCCAGGCTACCCAAGTGGCCTCCGTCCTGACCACCTATACGGCGGGCAGCCCGCGCACCGCCAGCCCCACTGCCACCTTCTGGACGCCCAGCGAAGACGCCGGCACCCAGCACACCGTGCGCGATGAGAGCTACGGTTACGCCTTCAACTACCCGGCGGGCTGGTGGACGAGCGCCGGGCTGATGCCCACGCCTGGCGTGCTCTCCCATCGCATCGTACGCCCCTGGGCGGCGCCGGACAGCGATGCGCCGCCCTATACGCTCGCGGTAGATGTGCTCGACAACCAGGCCGGGCTATCGGCGAAGGATGTCGTGGCGCACTGGATGGAGCCGGGCGCCGAGGTGACCGCGCTGGCGGGCACCGTGGCCGGGCTAAGCGGACTGCGCACCGTCAGTGAAACGGGCGGGCAGCGGCGGCAGGCCACCTATTTGTTCGCCGGGTCGCTGGTCTACCGGCTGGCCCTGGAGAGCAGCCCCGCGCTGACGACCGGCGCCGCGGGCCCCGATTTCGCCGCGCCCGACGGCACCGCCGTGCTCGACGGAGTCATGCGCAGCTTCCAACCGGCCGCCGCGCCGCCGCCGCGCGGGGGCTACGCGCCGCTGCTCTTCCTGCGTAACGGCAACCTCTGGGAAGCCGATAGCGCGGGGGGTAGCCTGCGGCAGGTCACCACCGGCGGCCGCGTGCGCGGCTTCGCGTTGTCGAGCGACCTGACGCATCTGGCGCTGCTGCTGGCTGGATCCGCTGCCGCGCATACCGCTGAGACGCTGGAAGTGCGCACCCTGACCGGTTCGGGCGCCACCGCGCTCTGGCACACCGACGAGATCCAGGCTGTGGCCTGGTACGGCGAGCATGAACTGGTGGCCCTGGCGAAAGAAGCGGGCATGCGCGGGCTGTGGCGGATGGCGGCGACCAAGGACGGCACCCGCCGCTTGCTGGCGAACTTTAAGAGCCTGCCCGACGGCGGCGCGCAGGCGGGCAGCCTGCATGTCGCCCCCGATCGGCTCTGGATCACCTTCCTGGCCGGGAGCCGGGACGGGCAGGATCTCTACGGCATGCGCCCCGACGGCAGCGGGCTGCGCTCGTTGCTGCCGAACACCGCGCAGCGCCCGGCCGTCAGCCAGTATGCCTGGATGCCGCCCGACAGCGCCACCGGCGCCGCCTGGATCCTGCTGCTGGCCGACCGGCAGTTGCAGCGCCTCACCTTACCGGCAGCCGGCGCCATAGAGTCCGATCTGATCCCGCTGGCGACGCTGCCCAATGACCAGTTCGACGACCTGGTGGTGGCCCCGGCCGGGCAGGCCGCGGCGCTTACCCATCCCGGCGACGCGCCGCCGCAGGTTTGCGTGGGCGCTGATCCGCTGGCCGGCGAGTCCTATCACCTGATCGTGCTGGAGCCGGGCCAGTTTGTTCCGGGCAGCCTGACCTGGGCGCCCAACGGGCAATACCTGATTTACCGCGAGGCTGCCGCGAACGGCGCCGAACGGGTGTTGCAGGTAGACACGGCGGGAAGCAGCATCGCCCCGCCCATCGACTTGCCGCTGGAACCGGCGCGCTAGCCGCGCATGCCGGTTCTCGAATACGATCCCCAGCAGTTCTCGTTAGACGATACCCTGGCCTGCGGGCAGGCGTTCCGCTGGGAGCGCCTGCCGGGCGGCGCCTGGCGCGGCGTGGTGCGCGACGCGGTGATCACCCTGCGCCAGGAGGGCGCCCGCCTGCACTACGAGGCCACGACGGGCGATGTCGCGCCGCTGCTGCGCGACCTGTTCCTGCTCGATGAGAACCTGCCCGCCATCCAGGCGGCGCTGATCGCCGTCGACCCCACGCTGGCCGGCCCGATCGGGCGAGCGCCGGGCCTGCGCCGGATGCGCCAGGACCCCGAGGAGTGCCTGCTGTCGTTCATCTGCTCCACCGCCAACCAGGTGCCGCGCATCGTCGCGGGGATTCGCCACCTGAGCACGGCACTCGGTCCGGCCATCGGCACGGTCGCAGGCCGGACCTATCACGCCTTCCCCACCGCCACGGCGCTGGCCTCCGCCGATCCCGCGCGCCTGCAAGC
>CBJNAR010000572.1:0-3634 GCA_966434075.1 uncultured bacterium | reverse complement strand
GGTGTCTTTGGTGATTTGCTCGGTTGCCATTGTTCTCTATTCCTTCTGCCGCGCCTACCGCGACAGATGTATGCCTGTTGTCTGCCGGGCCGGTTGCAAACCGGCCCCTACGGCGCCGTCGGGCGGCGGCCCGGTTGCGCGCCACGCCGGGCCGGTTTCAAACCGGCCCCGACAGCGCGATCCGGCGTTGGGGGGTGCTTACCGGCGCGACAGCTCAAATAGCTCTTCCAACTCGCCGATGATCTCGGCATCCCGGCCCTCATGTATGCCGTTGACGACACACGAATTGAGGTGGCCGCGCAGCACCGTGGCCTCGAACTTGTCGAGCGCGCGCTGCACGGCGTAGGTCTGCTTGAGCACATCGACGCAATACTGGTCTTCCTCGACCATCTTGCGGATGCCCTTGAGGTGGCCCTCGATATAGGCCAGCCGCTTCAAAGCGTCCTGTTTTGCATCGCTTTGCATCGTGCTTCTCCTTTACCCAACCCCCCTGGGAGGGGTTTCGACCATATTGTATCATGGTTAGCACGCTTTGTCAAGACCCCCCCTAGGGGGGTATATGGAGATGCACGCACAGCTTCCTCCATGTATACCCAGGGCGGGTGAACACACCGGTGAAGGAAGGTGCATGGCGGGTGACAATTTCGCGCGGCGCCACCGCCGGAGGCTCAAGAGAATTGTCATTCTGAGCGCAGCGAAGAATCTCCGTCTCGTCTGCGGGGAGACGAGACTCTTCGCTGCGCTCAGAGTGACAAATGATCTGTGAAAGACTACTGCGTGGCTGTCTCGAATGTGACCAGCCCGCGCAGGCGGGCTTTGTTGTGCTAGCCCGCCCGTTGACGGGCCGGGCGGCACCGCCCGCGCTAAGCGCGGCGCCCTGGCCTCACGCTACCGGCGCGTCCGCCAGCGCCTCGGCGACGGCGGCTTCCCAGGAGAGGGCGGTGCCCGCGTCCCAGGCAGCGGTGGCGGCGGGGGGGCCGAGGGCGGCGGTGGCCTGGGCGCGCACGGCGTCGAGGCGGCCCTGGTCCTGCTGTTCGAGTTGGGCGCCGATACCCGCCAGCAGCCCGGCGGCGGCGCCCGCCAGCCGCGCGGCCCGATGCGCGTTCGCGGGGTCCGGCGCCGGCCCGATGCCGGCGGCCGCCACGCCGAGCAGGCCGTAGGCGATGAGGAACTTCTCGCCGAGGGCGCGGGTCTCGGCCAGGCTTTCGGCGAAGAAGGTATGGGCCGCCGGATAGTCGGCCTGGTCCAGCGCGAGCAGGCCCAGGTTGACCAGGCCCACCGCGATGTTGGACCGATTACCCAGGTCGCGCAAAATCATCTGGGCTTCTTCCAGGCGGGCGCGCGCCGCCGCGTAGTCTCCCTGCGCCTGGGCGATCAGCCCGAGATTGCCCAGGGTGAGGGCGGTGAGGTTCGCCTCGCCTAGCTCCCGCCCCAGGGTCAGCGCTTCTTCATATAGGGCGCGGGCCCCTTCGTGATCGCCCTGGATATCGAGCACATTGCCCAGGTTGTTGAGCATCTGCGCGATGCCGGGGCGGGCGCCCACTTCCCGCTGCAACGCCAGGCTCTCGGCCCGCAGGGCGCGCGAGCGCGCATAGTCGCCCTGGTCGAGGGCGACCGTCGCCAGCTCGGATAAGCAGAGCGCGATGCCGGGCCGGTCGCCCAGGGCGCGCCGGTGTACCATGCTCTCCTCGTACAGCGCGGTGGCCTCGGCGTACTCGCCCTGCTTTTCCCGTAAGACGCCCAGGCGGTGCAGGGCATCCGCCTGCCCATGCAGGTCACCGGCCGCCCGCGCGCGGGCGATGCTCTCGGCTTGCAGGGACCGCGCCCGCTCGTAATCGCCTAGCGCCCGGTAGACATCTCCCAGGTCGCTCAAGACGCGGCTCACCGCGCCCGCGTCGTTTGCCGCTTCGTAGGCGGCCCGCGCCCGCTCCAGCCAGGTCTCGGCCTCGGGCCACGCCGCCTGGTAGCGCCGGACCTTGCTTAGCCCGTGGGCCGCTTGCCCCACGGCGGCGGTATCCCTGGCGGCCTCGGCTTCGGCCAGCGCGGCCTGATAGTGCGCGGCGGCGGCGTCCCCCTCCCCCCACTCGGTCAGCACCTGGCCCAGCGCCAGCCGGGCCGCGCGCTCCTCGCCGGGCGGGCAGACGGCCAGCAGGTGCTCGTAGTAGTCCATGGCCGCCGGTCCGGCGTAGGCGGCGGCGGCGGCATCGCCGGCTCTGCGGTAATATTCCCGCTGCTTGGCCGTGTTGCTGCTTTGCCCATAGTGGTAGGCCAGCAGGTCGAGCGGCGGCGGGCCGCCGGCCACGGCGCTGCCCGCTTCCAGCCAGGCGGCGAACTGCTCGTGCAGCCGGGCGCGCAGGGCGCGCGGCAGGCTGCTGTAGGTCACTTCCTGCGTCATCTGGTGCTTGAACAGGTAGGCCGGGTCGGGCTCCGGCGTGTCGAGCGGCGTCAAGTCCAGCCGGTCGAGTTCGGCCAGGTCGGCGGCCACCGGCTCCGGCGGGCCGAGGTCGGGGTGGACGCCCCAGAGCTCGGGTTGTACAAAGCGCCGCCCGACGATGCTGGCGACCTTGAGCACGGTGCGCTGCTGCTCGGTCAACTGGTCGATGCGCGCCAGCAGCAGGCTTTGCAGGCTGGCCGGCCACTCCACCGCCGCCAGCGCCGCCCCGTCGCGCGGGTCGACGCCCGACTCGGCCAGGTAGTTGATCAGTTCTTCCAGGTAGAAGGGGTTGCCGTCGCCGCGGGCGGCGATCTGCTCGACCAGGTCGGGGGGCCAGGCGGCGCCGTGGTCCTCGCCGAGCCGGGCAGCCACCAACCGGCGGGCCTCGTCGGGCACGAAGGGCGCCAGGCGGATGGCGGTGAAGTGGGGCAGGGTCTCGACCTGCGGCGCCCGCAAGCGCTCCAGTTCCGGGGGCCGGTAGGCCAGCAGCACCAGCACCGGCAGCGCGGGGATAGCCCGGCCCACGGCCTCCAGCAGGTCGTGCGACAGCGGGTCGAGCCACTGGCAATCTTCGAGCACCAGGGCCAGGGGGGTCTCGGCGGCGCGGGCGCGCAGGCAGGCGATCAGCAGTGCCTCCAGCGACGCCTTGCGTAGCTCGGGGTCGAGCGCCGCCGTCAGCGGGGTGTCGGGCAGGGGCAGGCCCAGGGCCGGGCCGAGCAGCGGCAGGCGTTCGAGCAGCGCCGGGTCGATCTCGGCCAGCTTATCTTCCAACTCCAGCGCGATCTCGTCGGGCGTGCCGTCGGGGTCGAGGTCGAAAAAGGCGTGCCAGACGGCGTGCCAGGCCAGGTAGGGCGTGTTGGTGCCGTAGGACTGGGCCGTGCCGGCGTAGAGGGGCAGCCCGGCGGCGCGCGCCCGGCGCACGGCCTCCAGCACCAGCCGCGATTTGCCCAGCCCGGCCTCGCCGGTGATGCCCACGATGCGGCCCTGCCCGGCGCGCGCCTGAGCCAGCGCGGCGTCGAGTTGGGCCAGTTCCGCCGCCCGCCCCACCAGCGGCGCCCCGGCGCCCGGTTCGCGCAGGGCCTGCTCGGCCTCCGTGCGCTCTGCCACCAGCCCGTAGACGGGCACGGCGCCGGCCTTGCCCTTCACGCGCAGGGCGGGCATGGCGGCCCAGCCGAAGCGCGGCCCGGCGGCCTGGCGCAC
>CBJNAR010000571.1:0-3642 GCA_966434075.1 uncultured bacterium | reverse complement strand
CTGACGGCGCGCGAACTGGAGGTGTTGCAGGGCATCGTCGCGGGCCGCAGCAACAAGGAGATCGGCGCGGCGCTGGGCATCAGCGAGGGCACGGTCAAGGCCCACGTCAACAGCATCCTGGGCAAGCTCGGCGTGGCCGACCGCACCCAGGCCGTGACCACGGCCCTCCAGCGCGGCATCGTCCACCTGGATTAGCCGCGGGGGCGCGGTGGGCCGGTTTCAAACCGGCCCCTACACCGCGATTGGGGCGGGCCGGTTTCAAACCGGCCCCTACAGCGCGATTGGGGGACGGCCGGTGGCAGCCCGGCGTCTGCCGCGGGTTGCGGGCCGGTTTGAAACCGGCCCCTACAGCGCGATTGAAGTGGGTCGGTGGCAGCCCTGCGTCTGCCGCGGGCGCGCTACACCTTCGCCCTTGTCACTCTGAGCGCAGCGAAGAGTCTCGTCGCCGTTGGGGTACGAGACGAGATTCTTCGCTGCGCTCAGAATGACAGTAACAGTAGAAGAGAAGACAGGAGATCTATGCACCGCATTCTACCAGGGTTATACACCTTCAGCGGCCTCGGCATGGGGCGCGTGTACCTAATCCGCGACCCCGACGGGTTCACGCTGATCGACGCGAGTATTCGCGGGGCGGCGGACAAGATCGTGGCGCAGATCCGGCGGGCGGGCGGCAGTGCCCGCGACGTGCGCCGCATCCTGATCACCCACGCCCACCCGGACCACGTCGGCGGGCTGCCGCGCTTGAAGGAGCTGACCGGCGCCGAGGTGATCTGCTCGGAGATCGAGCGGCCCGTGACCGAGGGCACGGCGCCCATCAACCGCCCGGCGGGCGACCAGTTGCGCGGGCCGCTGGGCCGGGCGCGGGCGGCGGCGCTGCTGCCCGGCACGCCGGTGGACCGCGTGGTTGGCGAGGGCGACACGCTGCCCGAGGTCATGGGCGGGCTGCGCGTACTGGCCGTGCCGGGGCACGCGCCCGGCCACCTGGCTTTCTGGCAGCCGGAGCGCGGCGTGCTCTTCTGCGGCGACGTGATGATGCGCGTGGCCGGGCTGCGCCTGCCCATCGCCCCGTTCACCGCCGACATGGCCGAGAATCGCCGCTCGATCACCAGGCTGGCCGCGCTCGACACGCGGGTGCTCTGCCTGGGCCACGGCGTGCCGCTCACGCAGAACGCGGCGGCGACCATCCGCGCCTTTGCCGCGCAGGAGGGCCGCCCGCTATGAGCAAGCGGTTGCGCTGGAGCCTGCTGGGCGGGGTGGTCCTGCTGATCCTGGTCGTGGGCGGGGCCGCCGCCCTGCTGCTGGCCGGGCCGCCCACTTACAGCGACGAATCGGTGCCGATCACCGTGGCGCCGGGCGGCGATTTCGCCATCCGCCTGGCCTCGAACGCGACCACCGGCTACCGCTGGGAACTGCACAGCGCGCCTGACAGCGCGGTCGTCACGCTGCGCGAATCGCGCTATGACGGTCCCGATGCGCCCCTGGTGGGGGCCGGCGGCCACGAGGTCTGGACCTTCCACGCCGTCGCGCCGGGCCAGACGACCATCGGCCTGCGCTACGCCTTCCAGGACCACGCCCCCACCCGCCCCACCCAGGACACCGTCTTCACGGTCATCGTCCGCTGAGCGCGGCGCCGGCCCTGTGTCACTCTGAGCGCAGCGAAGAGTCTCGTCGGGGCCGCCCGTGTCACTCTGAGCGCAGCGAAGAGTCTCGGCGCCGTTGGGGTACGAGACGAGATTCTTCGCTGCGCTCAGAATGACAGCCGGCGGGGATGCGCCGTGTTCGCCCCCGTGTCACTCTGAGCGCAGCGAAGAGTCTCGTCGCCGTTGGGGTACGAGACGAGATTCTTCGCTGCGCTCAGAATGACAAGGTAAGCAGGATGCGCTATCACCGACCTGCTCGATCTATAACCTGAGTTATACGTCCACCTCTCACCCAGGGCCAGCCATCCGGCTGGCCCTTTTCTATACCCCCAGGCTTGCCCTGCGTCCGATCCGCGTTCGGCGGCGCGCGCCTACAATGGACACATATGACGACGGCAGCCTCCCGTTCCGCAAGGCGGGGAGGCCGCAAGGCAAAGGAGAGAGACGGTGAACACATTGGTGGAGACACAGACGCAGGTACAGAGCCCGGTGATCGAGGTGGCCGGGCTGGTCAAGACGTATCCCGGCGTCCGGGCCGTGGACGGCGTGAGCTTCCGCGTGGGCGCGGGCGAGATCTTCGGCCTGCTGGGGCCGAACGGCGCGGGCAAGTCGACCACGCTAAGCATGATCGAGGGGCTGCGCCGGCCCGACGCGGGCACGGTGCGCGTGCTGGGCTTCGACCCGGCCACCCGCCCGGCGGCGGTGAAGCAGCGCATCGGCGTGCAGTTACAGAGCACCAGCCTGCTGCCCGACCTGTCCGCAGTAGAGCAGGTGGCGCTGTTCGCCCGGCTCTATGGCCGGGCCCTGAACCGCGCCGGCGCCCTGGCTCTGCTGGAGCGCGTGGCCCTGGCCGACAAGGCCAATGCCCTGCCCGGCCAGCTCAGCGGCGGCCAGCAGCAGCGCCTGGCGCTGGCCCTGGCCCTGGTCAACGACCCGGAGATCCTCTTCCTGGACGAGCCGACGGCGGGCCTCGACCCGCAGGCGCGGCACAACCTCTGGGACCTCGTGCGGGCGTTGCGCGCCGAGGGCCGCACGGTGGTGCTGACCACGCACTACCTGGAGGAGGCCGAGGTGCTGTGCGAGCGCGTGGGCATCATCGACGGCGGCAAGCTGCTGGCCCTCGACACGCCCGGCGCGCTGATCAATGCTATGGAGGGCACCAGCGCCATCACCACGGCGGCCAGCCTGCCCGCCGGCGCGCTAGGCGCGCTGCCCGGCGTGCGCAGCGTGCAGACCGAGGGCGTCACCACGCGCCTGCAAACCGACGCCGTGCCCGACACCATCGGCGCGCTGCTCGACCTGGCCCGCCGCCAGGGCGTGGCCCTGCGCGACCTGCATATCCAGCAACCGAGCCTCGAAGATGTCTTTTTGCAACTGACCGGAAGGAGCATCCGCGCATGAACTCGACGTTGACCCAGGCGCCCGCCCGGCGGGCCGCCGCCCCCGCAACCCTGACCCCGGTGGTGCAGTTCGGCCTGGCCCTGCTGCGCGCCGGCCTGAGAAACCGCGTCAGCCTGGCGAGCAGCCTGCTGACCCCGCTGTTCATGCTGGGCATCTTCTGGCTGGTGTCCGGCGACAATCCGTCGCTGCTGCACTTTATCTTCCCCGGCCTCGTCGCCTTCACCGTCATGCTGGCGGGCAGCAACCACGCCATGCGCCTGGTGATGTGGCGCGAGCAGGGCGTGTTCACGCGGCTGGCCTGCACGCCCGTGCCGATCGGGCGGTTGACCCTCGGCGCGGCGGGCGCCCAGGTGGCGCTCGGTCTGGTGCAGGCGCTCGTCGTGATGGCCTTCGGCGTGGGGGTCGTGGGCGTGCCGGTGGACCCGCTCGGCGCGCTGGCGGCCGTCGGGGTGCTGACGCTCGGCAGCGCCTGCTTCATCGCCTACGGCGCGCTGATCGGCGCGCTGGCCCGCCGCGCCGAGATCGCCACCATGCTCTACATGTTCACGCTGCTGCCGGCGAGCTTCCTGGGCAACACGTTCCTGCCGCTAGACCAACTGCC
>CBJNAR010000570.1:0-3644 GCA_966434075.1 uncultured bacterium | reverse complement strand
GCGTCAGGGCGTCCAGGTGCCCAGGGAGATGTAGAGCGCGGTGGCGACCACGGCGATCAGGCAGGCGGCAATCATCAGGGCGACGAAGAGGCCGGTCCAGAGGCGGGCACGCGCGTGGTCGTGCGGCGGGGGCGCTGCGCTCATGCGGTGGGGCGTCCCGTGGGGTGCGCCAGTTGGGGCGCGATGACTTGGTGCACGAAGAGGTCGACCAACTGCGGGTCGTACATTGTGCCGGCGTGACGTTCGAGTTCCACCAGGGCCTCCTGTGGCGTTTTCGGGGCGCGGGTGTATGCTCGCCCGGCCATGGTCATGACTTCGTAGGTGTCGGCGATATGCACGATGCGCGCGCCGACCGGGATGGCTTCGCCGCGCAGACCCTGCGGGTAGCCGCTGCCGTCCCAATTCTCGTGGTGCGACATGACCATCGGCCAGACCTGGGCGAAGTCGCGGATGGGCAACAAGATGTTGCGGCCCTCCAGGGGATGGCGGCGCATCAGGTCCCACTCGGCGCCGGTCAGCTTGCCGGGCTTGTGCAGGATGCCGGTGGGGATGTTGATCTTGCCGATGTCGTGCAGCAGCCCGGCCACGCGCACGTTGGTGATGTCGCGCTCGCTGAGGCCCGCCGCCTCGGCCAGCCGCACGGCGTAGCCCGCCACCCGCTCGGAGTGGCCGTGGGTGTAGCCGTCGCGCGTCTCGATGGCGGCGGCCAGCGCGTAGACGGCGCTCAGGTACTCGTTTTGCAGGTTGCGGTCGGTGCGCGGGTCGCTCGTGTCGCCGGGCGCGGGTTCGACGGCGTGCGCCACATCGGGCACATAGACCACCACCCGGTTGCGCCCGCGTCGCTTGGCCTGGTGCAGCGCCGTGTCGGCCAGGTGGACCAGCCGGTCGGGGTCGGTCGTATCCTGCGGGAAATGGGCGATGCCCGCGCTGGCGGTCAGGATCACCAGCCCCGTTTTCGCCGCCGAGGGCACGGTCGCCGCCTCGCGCCGGAAGCGATGCGCGCCGATGGCGTGGACGATGTCCTGCACCAGTGCGCAACTCTGCTGCGGATCGGCGTCGGGGATCGCCAGCAAGAATTCGTCGCCGCCGTAACGCGCAGCCAGCGCACCGGGGCGCAGCTTGCGCGTAATCAGCCGCGCGGCTTCGCGCACAACCTCATCGCCCGCCGCGTGGCCGTAGGCTTCGTTGTAGCTCTTGAACAGGTCGAGATCGAGCAGGGCGACCGCCACCGGGCGCCGGGCGCCGGTCGCATCCGGCGCGGTCATGGCGGCCAGCGCGCGGAAAAAGCCGCGCATGTTGGGCAGGCCGGTCAGGGCATCGGTTTCGGCAAGTTGGTGCGCCTGGTGCGCCAGGGACGCCGTGCGCACGGCGGTCGCCAGGTGCGGCGCAAGTTCGGCCAATAAATCGACGTGAGCCAGGGTGTACGCGTCGCGCTCCGGCGCGCCCAGGTAGAGCGCGCCGACGGGCTGATCCTCGATCAACAGCGGCACTACCAGCAGCGAGCGCACCCCCGCGTCGTAGAGCGGCGCTTCGTCGTGGTGGGCGCCAATGGGCGCCAGGTTATAGAGCAGGGGACCGGTGTGCCGGGCGACCGTGGCGAACAGGCTGCCCTCCACCGGGATCTGCGAACCGGGAGGCCGGTAGCGCGGGCTCAGGGCGCCGCTGACCGCGGCCAGTTCGAGCATCCGGCCTTCGGCCACCGGCAACTCCAGCGCGGCGAACGATGCCGGCAGCAGGTGGCCGATGCCTTCCATAGCGGCGGCCAGCACGCCGGGCAAGTCGCGGTGCAGTGCCACCGCCCGCCCCACGCCATTGATCACGGCCAGGCAATCGCCCCGCTCGCGCCATTCCTGCAACAGCGCGTTGCGGTCCACCGCCAGACCCAGCATCCCGCTCAATGTGCCGAGCAGCCGCAGGTCTTCCATGTCGAGGCCGCGGGGCCGCTCCGATTCGACCATGATGACGCCGAGCACCCGGCCCTCGCAGGCGATGGGGCCGGCCATGGCGCAGCGGACGCCGGGCGCCCCCGGCTGGAACTCCGGCTCTGTGGCGGCATCGCGGACCAGGACCGGCTGCCCGGTCACGGCTACGCTCCCGATCCAGCCCTCGCCCAGCGGGATGGCCGCTGGCGGGGCCTCGTACCCGTGCTGGGCCAGCAGCCGCAACCCGCTATCCTCGCGCAGATACACCGCCACGTAGCTGTAGCCCGGCATCCCGGCCAGCCCCGTGACCAGGGCGTGCGCCGGCGTGTCCACGTCCCGGCTGCCGGCGACGGTGGCCGCGAAGCCTTCGATCAGCGCGAACTCGCGGGTGTGGCGGCGGCCGCTCATGCTCTGCGCCCAGGCCCGGCGCAGGTAGCCCACGGTGAGACCCGTCGCCAGGGTCGCGGCGAAGTAGGTGGGGATGACCAGCACAAGCTGGCTGAACAGCGGGCCGGCGGATGCCGGGCGCACCCCGTAGGGGATCAGGCTGCCCAGGGCCGCCAGCAGGGCCAGCGCCAGGCTCCAGTTTAAGGGCAGGAAGAGCGCCCCGGCGATCAGGGTGAGGAAAAAGAGGACTCCGAATTCGCCCGCGGGGCCATAGTAGGCGCGGCCCGCGCTGATCAGCACGATGGCGTAGAGGTTCAGCGCCAGGAAGCGCTCGCGGGTGGCCCAGAAGCGCGGGAAGAGGAGGACGGCCACGGCGGCAGCCAGCCCCAGCGCGGCCAGCAGCAGCGGCGCGAATGCCGGGCCGCCCGGTATCCCCGGCAAGCCCAGGCGCAGCAGGTACAGCCCCACGCCTACCAGGTAGAGGATGCCGCCGACGCGCACCAGGAAGGCGCGGGCGGGCACCATATCGGCGTCCGTATCCACCGGCTCGCGCGCGGCCAGCGGCGGACGTTCGACCCCAGCCAGCGCCCGTCCGTCCGGCGTGTGCCCGATGTGGCGCAGCCTGGCCCGCAGGGAGGAATCACGATCCGGGTGCATCATGAGGCCGCCGGCTAGACGCGCGTGCGACGCAGCGGGATATTCGCCGTCAGCTTGTCCGTGTTCGATCCTGCCGTCAAGACGACTTCGATCCCATCCTGCTCAATATCCACATATTTCGACAGCACGGCGATAATATCCTCGCGGATCGCTTCCATGACTTCCGGCGGCAGCTTGACGCGGTCCTGCACGAGCACCAGTTGCAGGCGCTGCTTGGCGACGGTGCCGCTGCCGGCCCGATTGCGCCGCCCAAAGAGGTTGTTGAGGAGTTCCACAGCGCGACCGCCCCTTCTCGCCTAGCGATGCGGCCGGTTGTTTCCGGCCAGGCGTTTCAGCATACGATCGAGCCAGCCCCCCTCCGTGTCTAGCATCAGGAAGGGCACGTCTTCGCCCATGAGCCGCCGGGCGATATTCGTATACGCCTGGCCTGCGCGCGAGGTGCGGTCAGTCGCCGCCGCTTCGCCGCGGTTCGTGCTGATGACGATGCTCTCGTCGTCGGGCACGATGCCGATCAGATCGACGGCCAGCACCTCGACTACGTCGTCCTGGGTCATCATCTCGCCACGCTTGACCAGTTCCGGGCGGATGCGGTTGATGATCAGGCGCGGGGCGGGCAGGCCGCTGGCCTCGACCAGGCCGATCACGCGGTCGGCGTCGCGCACCGCCGAGACTTCCGGC
>CBJNAR010000569.1:0-3645 GCA_966434075.1 uncultured bacterium | reverse complement strand
TGGCCGCCGCCGAGGCCGCGGGCCTGGCGATGGTCTTCACCGGCCAGCGGCATTTCCGGCACTGAGAGCCGTCAGCCGTCAGCCGTCAGCCGTCAGGCGATGAGTGGTCAGCCCGGTATAGGGCGTGAAGGATTGTTGGGCAGCAGCACAAGTTCCAGACCCGCGTTATATGTCGTGACAGAATCAGGGACCGGGCGGTTCACCCGTTGCGTATGCTCACGCCTCCGGCAGTGTGAAGACCTACCCCTCCGCCCGCGCCGCCATCCATAGCGCTGCGTCCAGTTGAGTCCGTGCGTTGGCTGGTGTGCGCTCATGCACGGGGCGTTCGCCTGGCATCAAGGATCGCGCCTATGGCTTCGCGCAACGCCATAGCGACCCCGCACAGCCGCGCCGCTCGCTCTGCCTGGCTCTGCCCTCTGGTTATTGCTGCTAATCCCTCCAGACCAGCGGCCGTCCTCCACTTATCGCCCAATTCCCGACACTGCCTCAGGCTCTCCTCGCTAAGCAGTACCGTTCGCCCATAGTTACCTTGTTTGAAGGCTCTATTCCCCAACACGATGAGTGCAAAGGCCGTATCCTTCTTATCGTCCAACTTCCGAGCCAACGCCAGGCTTTCCTCTAGCAGGACTGCCGCCTGCTCATAGTCGCCCTGATACAGCGCCATGCGCCCGAGTTCAGAACCCGACCACCTAACACCCCATAGTTCTCCTATCTCGCGGAACAGAAGCAGACTCTTCTCGAGCAGAGCACTCGCTCGATCGTAGTCGCCCTGGTGCTGGGCCACTAACCCTTGCTGGTGAAGGGTGAAAGCCATCCCGCGCTTATTCCCCGCCTGCCGGCAGACCTTGAGGCACTCGTCATAACGCGTTGTCGCCTGTTCATAGTTCTCCTGACTCATCATCACGTTCCCTAAGTTCAAGAGCGACGCAGCGATACCCCAGCTGTCGCCCATTTGGCGATACAAGCTGAGGCTCTGCTCAGACAGGGCAACGGCCTGAGTATAGTGGCCCTGGTAGTGTGCTATCATCGCATAATTGTGGAGCGCCCAAGCGATCCCCATGTCGTCCCCGACCTCGCGGGCCAGAGCCAGGCTGGCTTTGAGCAAAGGCATTGCCGAAGCAGCGTCGTTCTGCCTGGACGCCAGCGCGGCGGCTGCATTGAGGGCCTTAATCCGTGCGACCGCTGTGGCGCCCTGGCTTGCAGGGAGTGCCAGGAGATTCGCCAGCCATGCTCGTCCCTCACTGAAAGCATCGTGCGCGTACCAGAACCAGAATAAGGCTCCAGCCAGTCGTAACCCTGTTTCTGTCTCCAGATTATCGATCGCCCACCTCAGCGCTGCCCGCAGATTGTCGTGCTCGGCATCCAGCCGATGCCCCCAGGCTACCTGCTGTGGTCCGCGCAACTCCGGTGCGGCAGTCTCGGCGAGCGTCAGAAAGTAGGACAGGTGCTGTTCGCATAGCAGCGGCCCTTCTCCACTGGCCGCCAGCTTCTCCCCGGCGTACTCCTTGAGCGTCTCCAGCATCCAGAAGCGCGCTTCTCCGTTGCGCCCCTCACGCTGTTGCAGCAAGCTCTGGATGACCAGTGCCTCGACCCCAGCGAGCACGTCCCGATCGCCATCCGCGTTGCAGATGGCTGCGATGGCTTCCAGCGTCGCCCCGCCCTGGAACACGCCCAGTCGCCGGAACAACCGCTGCTCCCCTGCGTCCAACAGGTCGTAGCTCCAGGCAATGGCCGCGCGCAACGTCTGCTGGCGGGCCGGTAGGGTGCGCGCGCCCCCGGTCAGCAGTGGCAACCGGTGGTCCAACCGGGCCAGCAAGGCTGCTGGGGGAAAGAGCCGGATGCGCGCCGCGGCCAGCTCGATCGCCAGGGGTAGCCCGTCCAGCCGGGCGCAGATGGCGGCCACGGCGGCGGCGTTCGCCGCCCCCAGGGCGAAGTCAGGGAGCACATCGCGCGCCCGCTCCACGAACAGGCGCACCGCCTCGTACTGCCCCAGGTCGTTCGCCGCTGCCTGCGTGTCGGGCGGCACGCGCAGGGCGGGGACCGGGAACTCCTTCTCGCCGTAAACGCGCAGTGGCGTGCGGCTGGTCGCCAGCACCTTGAGTGCAGGCGCGGCTTTCAGCAGCGCATCCACAACCGCGGCGGCGGTCAGCAGGTGCTCGAAGTTGTCCAGCACCAGCAGCATCTGCTTGTCCTGGAGAAAGCCCGTCAGATAGGTGAGGAGGGCCTTACTCCGGCGCTCAGGCAGGCCGAGCGTGGTGAGGAGCGTGGGCACGACCAGGGCGGGGTCGGTGAGGGGGGCCAGTTCCACGAACCAGACGCCGTCAGCAAACTCCTCGTGCAGGTGCCGGGCGACGGCCAGGGCGAGGCGGGTCTTGCCGATGCCGGGCGGGCCGACCAGCGTAACTAGCCGCGCCTCGGCCTTCAGCAACATGGCACCCACGCTCCCCACGTCGGCCTCGCGGCCAATGAGGGCCGTGAGGGGGTTGGGCAGACGGCGCCCGCCCGCATCGCGCCCGGTGGAGGCGGCAACGGGGGTGGGCGCCGGGGTAGGAGGGGCGATTCGCAGGCGGTGGATGACCTCGGCGTGCTGCGCGGGCGGTACGCTCAGGGCCGCGACCAGCAAGCCGGCCAGTTGGTGGGACGGGCGCTGGCGGCCGGCTTCGATCTTGCGCACGGTCTGGGCCGAGCAGCCGGCCCGCTCGGCCAGCGCCTCCTGGGTCAGGTCAAGGGCTTTGCGGCGCGCCCGCAGCCAATCTCCAATCGGGGTGGATACTTCCCGGTTCATGACCACCGCTCCTGCACGAGGTCTACTACACGAAGAGCGGATACGCGGGTCCCTGGTGCCGCCAGTGTAGCGCGGCCCGCTGCCGGCTGTCAAGCCTTGCGCCCGGCGGCGCCGCCGCTAGGCGCGCGGGGCGCGCAGATACGGCGGCGGGGGCGCGCCGTCGAACCGCGCAACGGGGTCCGGCCCCGCGCCCTCCGGCTCCGCCGCGCCGGCCAGCGCGTATGCGTAAACCTGCGCTGCGGTCATGGCGCGCCCTTGCGCCAGCGCCGCCGCGAACGCCGGCTCGCCCAGGATATCCCGCGCGGTTGCGACGACGAAGTCATAGCTGGCCTGTTCTATGAGGTCCATCTCATCATCACCCAGCAATGCCGCCCCGGCGCCGAGCAGTCGCACCGCCCGCGCGACGGCCGCCGCGGTTTCCTGGCCGGCAGCAGGCGCCTGCGACGGCCGCCTGTCCCTGGCCGCCGGATTGGGCTGCGCCATGACGCGCTGCGCGATTTCCATCTCCACGCCCGCCAGTTGCACGATGAAAAAGGCCGGGATATAGTCGGACACCGGGCGGCCCCGGCGGGGGACGAGTCCCTGCCGGTAGAGCTGGCGCGCCGATCCAAAATTCCCCTGCGCGTATGCAGCCTGGCCGAGCCCGCACAGGGCATAGCCCATCTCTTCCAGGAACCCGTGGTCTCGGGCGAGACCCCGCAACTCGTCCCAGATCGGCGCGGCGGCGGCGAAGTCCCATTCGTTGGCAAGCGTGGAGGCCATATTCCCGACGGCATAAGCCCGCTGGTACGGGTCGGCCACCTGGCGGGTGGTGGCCAGGGCCTGCTCCGCCAATGCCCGCGCCTGCTCGGGGTCGCCCT
>CBJNAR010000568.1:0-3646 GCA_966434075.1 uncultured bacterium | reverse complement strand
GGTCCCGCAGACTGGCTCTGCGAACCCCCTGCCTGATTCGGCATGGTTGCGCAAGCTGACCAAGGATTTCACACGCGAGATTGAGATCCCCCTCCACCGTGGCTCAGAGGCTGCCCGTATCCAGGTGGCCGGGAACATGACGCAGACGCTGGCTCTATGGCGCGACAGCCGGCTTTCAGAGGCGCAGTTCGCGGCTCTAATGCAGGAAGCCCGCCGCCGCACCCAGCAGGCCAAGGGGAAGCACCGGGCGCCAGGCTTAGTCCGCCCGATGGCGTATTTCTACACGGTTCTCGCTGATCTTATTGCTCATTCACCGGATGATACAGCCATGCCCCAACTGCCGGCTTCCGGCCCATCCCGACTGCTACCCAACGCGGCCACTACCGCCCGGCAGGCACCTGCTGCGGCTTCACCAGCGTTCCAGTTCACCAGGCTGCGGTCTACGCCGCCCGTTCCCGCCGTGCCGAATGCTTCCCCATCCGCTTCGTCCGACGCAGCAACTCGGGCGTACTCCCCCTATATCGCCGGCGTTATTCTTGATTATGCGCGAGAGCTGGGCACGGACTACGCAGGGCCGACCCATGTTGCTACTGCTCTCCAACTCTGGCAGACGAGCGGGCTGGACGATACATCCTTCGTCGTTATGCTTCACACGGCGCGCCGGCAGGTAACGGGCAACGGTTCCGTGAATGCGATGCCGCAGTTCTTCGCGGCGGTTGAAGCGTTGCTCGCACAAATGATCCATCCTGATCGGGGTAAAGATGATATCACTGCTTTTTAGCGCAAAGTAGGGGAAATTACGGCTATACATAGTTACTTTCGGAGAATTTGTTATGATGGACAAAGCCTTCGGTCACTGCTATAGCAGTGACCGGGTTAGGTCCCCTTCGTGCTACCAATACGGGCGGAGTCCCTTTGCTTTGCCTCTTGTGCCCTGTAGGATACCGCTGGCCGGGGTAGGGGTCAATAGTGCCACTCACCATCCTGCTATTGCTACCCGGCTAGAAGGGGGCGTCGGCCCCGGTGTCACTCCATCCGCAAGCGAGCGGCGAGCCAGAGCAGCGGCCACAGAGCCACGGCCAGCAGCATCCACGGCGCGTCCGGCTGCCGCGATCGCAGTATGCGCCATCGGCAATACCAGATGCGCCCTCTTAGGCGCCACAGTAGGCACTCGCATTGCCAACGCGCGGGGCTGGACATAGCATAATCGGCTGTGAGCTTGCGTCCTACACCGGCGCCGGCTCCGGCCCCCGTTCGTGCTCGTAACTCGGGCGGGGACATTTTGCTACCTTGTGCGAGGCCGAGTGTCTAAGCCGGCGAGCTTAATTCCTCAAACCAGGACCGAAGCCAGGCAAGCACTTCCTCATAGCGGGCCGCCGGCAGGTTACGATAAGCCCCGATCCGATAGCGCCGGTAGAGTTCCCCCCAGACCCGGCCAAAGCCGTTAATCTCGCCCCGCTGGGTTAGCAGCATCGCCACGTTCTTGACGGCCAGGGCAATCTCTGCCGCCTGATCCTCGCTGATCGTGGCGCCGCTACTCAGGCGCAATTCTAGGGCGGTTAAGCGTTCGTTTGTGTGCTGGATGAACGGACGTAAGTAATCTGCCATCGTTTGATGCTTTTGCTCTAGCGCCTCGATCCGTCCAGCTTGCTCCATATGCGACCGTGCGAGGCTCGCCACAGCCTCGGCCAGCATGAGGGCTTGCTCGGCCTGGTCGAGATCCGCCGGCGGGGGCGCCGCGGGCAATACATCGCCCTTAAAAGCATTCCATAGCACGCGGAAACACTCTGCCCTGTAGCGGCGCAGCTTGTCGACTAACTCAGACCGGGCGCGGCTCGGTTGCACCCCAAACAGCCAACCGGGTAGCAAGTCCAGCGGCAAGCAGAGCATCTCGACACGGCGCCCATCGGAGCGCGCCATTACCACCAGGCGGGCCTGCGCGGCGAGCACCTCATCGCGTAAGACGCGCAACCGCTGGGAACTAAAGGTCAGCCCTAGATAGTCCGTAAGCGGGCGTAGCGGCACGTACAGGCCGCCGTCGGCGGTTTGGGCCACGGGAATAGCATCGCCGTAGAACTCGACGATGCGTTCGTGTAAGGGCGTCAGCGCCGCGACGGGGCCGGTTGGTTCCTCGCTGGAGCTGCCTTGCCCCTTGTCTAGTGTCATAAAGCCTCCTGGGGTGTTCATGATGAACATACGCGGGCTAGAGTGTTCATCATGAACACTCTACGCACGGCGCGCGTGTTCATGGCAGTTGTGACCATAACGACTACAACTCAGCCCGCCCTGTAGTCTAGCTGGCTCTCTAGTGCGCTCAGGCGGCCCGCAAGGCCCGCCACCTGACCAGCGAGTAGGGAAATCTGGAGTCGCAAGCCGTCCAGATCCGCAGCGGGTGGGTGCTCGGCGTTCGCCGCGGCGGCGCGGATTAGCCCGCTTAGGTACTCGCCTTGCTTGCGACTCGATCCGGCCAGGGCTGGCAGCAAGCGGGCGGCATCAGCATCTAGCACGATTGTGATCCGTTGCCCCATAAGCAATCCCCTCTGTAAGTGTTATCCGGTCTCTGTCTGCAATATAGCACGAACCGGAATAAGTGTCAATAGTTTACATATCGACTATGGGCAAGTGTCCATAGTAATGTTATACTAGCTTTAGGAAATAACTCTTTAGTTATCGGCAGTGGCACATGAAGCAACAGCAAGGGCCATTAGCCGGCTTGCGGCGGATCTACCGATCCCGCGGCGCTCTGCTGCGGCCTAGCGCTGGCCCTGGTCGATCAAGGCCAGGCGTGCGACCCTACCTTCCGGTTTACTCGCGCCTAGTTTGCCCGCTACGCGCCTGATGTGGATGTCGAAGGCTACATCCGCGCCCTAGTGCAGGTTCCAGCGACCTCTTGGGACAGCGCGCGCTGGCGATCAACGAGTACGGGCGCGATAAATCGCGCCGCTACACACAATAGGTCACTGGAACCTGCACTAAGTACAATCCAGCAACTTTTGCGGAAATGAGGTACACTGGTGGGAGAAGGAGGGTATCATGCGCAACCCCCTCGCGATCCCGGTCCCGACAGCGGAAGAGTTGGCCGCCTTGGAAACCCTGTATCATACCACGCGCGAGGCGCGGCTACGGACCCGCGCCCAAATCGTACTGCTCGCTGCCGAACAACGATTAACTGCCCCCGCCATTGCTGCCATTGTGCGCACCGATGACCAAACTGTGCGTAATTGGCTCAAACGCTGGCTGGCCGAAGGCATCGCCGGCTTACAGAATCGCCCCATGCCGGGCGCCCCGGCCAAAGTCACGCCTGCCTATGGCGAGCAGTTGCAGGCCGCCGTCCGCCGTCGACCCCGCAGCCTGGGCCAACCCTACTCGCTGTGGACCCTCCAACGGCTGGCCGATTACATGGCCGAGCAAACCGGGATTAGGGTGTCCATTGAGACGGTACGCAAACTGCTCAAAGCAGGCGAGATCGTCTTGAGCCGACCACAGCACAAGATCACTAGTCCGGATCCCGAATACATCGTTAAAAAAAGACGATTGAAGAGACGCGCGACAACTTGAAGGCTGGGGAGGTGTTCTATTACGCCGATGAGTTCAATCTGAGTTGGTTGCCCACGTTACGGGCCATGTGGAGTCCGAAGGGTCAACA
>CBJNAR010000567.1:0-3648 GCA_966434075.1 uncultured bacterium | reverse complement strand
ATCTACATGAGCAAGACCGGCGCCGGCGAACCCGCCGCCGAAGCCTGGCTCAACGACCTGGCCGCCGCCCACCGCTACGTCGCCGATGTCTGGGCCGGGTGACGCCGGCGGCGACCGGGTACTGGCATAGGGTTTGCTTGCTGTGCTCTTCCGGCATGGCGGACACGCATGCAAGGCCCCGGCGGCGCTGCCCGACTGCCGGTAGCGGGCGCCGGGGCCGGTAACGATGGAGGACAGCATGAGCAATCTGACAGTCACCGACCTGACGGACCGCGCGGTGGTCAGCATCGCCCAGGCGGAAAAGATCGGGCGCGTCGAGGACGTGATCCTGGACCTGGCCGAAGGCCGGGTGGCCGGGTTCCATGTCCGCACCGGCCTGCTGGGCGGCGGCAAGATCCTCTCAGCGGGCGACATCCGCGACATCGGCCCCGACGCGATCACCGTGGCCGACCGCAGCGCGGTCGAAGGCCACGCGCCCGACCAGCCGAACCTGGAGAGCTTACCGACCAGCGCGAACCTGATCGGGGCCAAGGTGGTCAGCGCCGCGGGCACGCTGCTGGGCACGCTGGCGAACATCGCGCTCGACCCGGCGGCGCGGCGCATCCTGTGCTACGAGCTCAGCGGCAGCCTGTGGGACCAGCTCCGCAATGAACAGCGCACGTTCGACCCGGCGCCGGGCATCCGCTTCGGCAAAGACCTGATCGTGGTGCCCGATGCGGTGGCCGCCGAGTTGAACCGCCGGGGTGGGGAGCCGCCCCCGCCGCCGGAGTCGGCCACGCCCCCGCCGCCCGTGTAACCGTCCGGCGCCCGGATCGCAACGTCCGGCCATAAAGCCGCCCGGACGATTCATCCGTATGCTCTAATATCGCGACGAAGATGCCGCGCCGATCCGTCCTCGCGTCTTCCACAACTATACCTGCCCACCGCCCCGGCTCCGCCACCGGGGCGCTTTATGCGTCCGCGACGCGAGGATGCCCACCGCACGTACAGGTTTGAGGTAGAGAATCGTGCAAAATTCATCTCGATACCGGTATGCCATTGCCCTCACCGCCGCGCTCGGTCTGTTCATGGCCGTGCTCGACAATACGGTGGTGAACGTCGCCCTCACGCCCATGTCCAGCGCGCTGCACAGCAGCCTGAGCTCGATCCAGTGGGTGGTGACGGGCTATTTCCTGGCCCAGGCCGCGGTGATCCCCATCGCGGGCTATTTCAGCACTCGCTTCGGCATCAAGCGCCTCTTCATGATCTGCCTGACCTTCTTCACCCTCGGCTCGTTGCTCTGCGGCCTGTCGCAGAACGAGACGATGCTGATCGGCTTCCGCGTGTTGCAAGGGCTGGGCGGCGGCGCGCTCTTCCCGTTGACCCAGGCCATCGCCTTCGGCGCGTTCCCGCCCCGCGACCGGGCGGCGGCCAGCGCGGTCGTCGGCATCCCCGTGCTGCTGGCGCCGACCTTTGGCCCGACCATCGGCGGCCTGCTCACCGATAACTTCGGCTGGGAGTATATCTTCTTCGTCAACGTGCCGGTGGGCATCGTGGCCCTGGCCCTGGCCTGGCGCATCATCCCGCGCGACGAGCCGGCGCCCACCGGGCCGCGGCGCAGCTTCGACACCATCGGGCTGCTGCTCTCGGTGCTGGGCGTGCTGGCGGTGGTCTACGCCTTCACCCTGGTCAGCCAGCCGCAGCCGGGCAGCGAGAGCGCGCTGAACCCGCGCGGCACTCTCTACGGCTGGGGCTACTGGCCGGTCTGGGCGCTGCTGGCCGCGGGCGCGGCGATCCTGGCCGGGTTCATCTTCTACGAACTGCGCGTCAGCAAAGACCCGGTACTGGACCTGCGCCTCTACCGGCGGCGCGACTTCGCCCTGGGCAGCCTCGTCACCTGGGTGACGGCCATGATCATCTTCGGCAGCCTGATCCTGATCCCGATCTTCCTGGAGCAAGTGCGCGTGCCCCACCTGTCGGCGCTCGACGCCGGGCTGGCGCTCATGCCGCAGGGTATCGCGGCGGCCATCGCCGTGGGCCTGGGCGGGCGCCTGTATAACAGCATAGGCGTGCGCAACCTGATCGGGCTGGGCGCCGTCTGCCTGTTTGCCAGTTCGTGGATGCTCACCCAACTGACGCCCACCACCGACGGGTTCGGCCTGTGGCCGGCGCTGATCGTGCGCGGCTTCGGCTTCGGGTTCACCAACATCCCGGTGCAGACGCTGGCCCTGCAACAGATCACCGGCCCCGCCCTGCCGCGCGCCAGTTCCCTGTTCACCGTCACCCGGCAGATCTTCAGTTCCATCGGCGTCGCCATGGTGACGACGCTGTTCGTGCAGCAGACCACGCAGCACGCCGACACCCTGCGCGCGAGCCTCCAGGGCGCGCTGCCCGCCGGGACGGCGATAGATCCGAACAACCCGGCGTTCCAGGCCGCCCGCGACCACCTGTTCGCCCAGGCCGGCACGGCGGGCATGAACGACGTGTTCACCTACGTTACCGCCGGCACGGTGCTGATCGTGCTGCTGGCGCTGGCCCTGCCCAACCGGGCGCAGCAAGCCCAGGCGGGCGCGACCAGCGGCGAGCAAGGGCAGCGGCCCGTGCTGGCCGAATAGCACGGAAAGGAGCGCGAACCATGCGGGCAATCCGTATCCAGGCCTTCGGCGGGCCGGAGGTGTTGCAGGTGGAAGAGGTGCCGCTGCCGGCCCCCGGACCGGGCGAGGCGCGCGTCCGGATCGAAGCCGCCGGGGTCAACTTCATCGACATCTATCACCGGACCGGCCAGTATCGCGGCAACCTGCCGCTGACCCTCGGCCAGGAAGGCGCCGGGGTGGTCGATGCCGTTGGCCCCGATGTGAGTGAAGTACAGGTGGGCGAGCGGGTGGCCTATGCCTCGGTGCAGGGCGCCTACGCCGAGTATGCGATCGTCCCCGCGGCGCGGCTGGTGCCCGTGCCCGACGGGGTCAGCAGCCAGGTGGCCGCGGCCGTCATGCTCCAGGGCATGACGGCCCACTATCTCAGCCACAGCACCTACCCGCTGGGGCCGCAGGATACCGCGCTGGTCCACGCGGCGGCGGGCGGCGTGGGCGGGCTGCTGGTGCAGATCGCCCGGCGGCGCGGGGCGCGCGTCATCGGCACCGTCTCGACCGAGGCCAAAGCCGCCGAAGCGCGCGCCGCGGGCGCCGACGAGGTGATCCGCTACACAGAGACCGACTTCGTGGCCGAGACCCGCCGCCTGACCGGCGGCCAGGGCGTCCCGGTCGTCTACGACTCGGTGGGCAAGACGACCTTCGCCGGCAGCCTGGATTGCCTGCGCCCGCGCGGCTACCTGGTGCTGTTCGGCCAGTCGAGCGGCGCGGTGCCGCCCCTCGACCCGCAGGTGCTGAACGCCAAGGGATCGCTCTTCCTGACCCGCCCCACCCTGGCCCACTACATCGCCACGCGCGACGAACTGCTCTGGCGCGCGGGCGACCTGTTCCGCTGGATCGCGGCGGGCGAACTCCACGTGCGCGTCGCCGCGACCTACACCCTGTCCGCCGCCGGGGAAGCGCAGGACTATCTGGCGGGCCGCCACGCGCACGGCAAGGTGCTGCTCATCCCGTAGCTGCCGCGCCCGCCTTGCCGCCCGCCGCCGCCCAGAGCGCCTGGCTCACGTCCTGCGCCGTCCAG
>CBJNAR010000566.1:0-3649 GCA_966434075.1 uncultured bacterium | reverse complement strand
CTGATCCTGGAGTTCATCCACCTGCTGCCCAACGGCTATTCCTACCCGACCACCAGCACGCTCTCGTTCATGAAGGCGGGCTACAACGTCCAGTTCGTGCCGATCCGGGCGCGCAAAGCCTCCGGCAAGAGCCAGATCAAGGTGATCAAGGACGGCACCAAGTTCGTGGTGATCATCTTCCGCATCATCACCCTGTTCAACCCGATGCGCGTCTTCTTGCCGCTCAGCCTGGTACTGTTCCTGCCGGGGCTGGTGTATGGTCTCTACAACTTCGCCCTGGCCGCCGACCACCGCATCCCCAACGGCGCCGTCATCTTGATCATGACGAGCATCCTCGTCTTCCTGTTCGGGCTGATTTCGGAACAGATCGCCGCGATGCGCTTCGAGAACACGCAGCGCATCCCGGATGCGGGGTTCCACCCGAGCGGCGGAGGCAACTTCGAGTGGCCCACCGAGGGCACTCCAGCGACCCCTCCTGCGGCCCGGCCCGAAACGCCTCCTGATGAACGCTGAACGATCCCGGCGCGCCTGGCTGCTGCGTATCGGCGGCACGCTGCTGTTCCTGGCCCTGATCGCGTTTCTCGTCTGGAGCGGGCAACTCAAACTGATTGAGATCGTCCACGTCCTGGCCGGGGCCGACCTGCCGCTGGTGCTGCTGTCGATCGCCATCTACTTCCCGTTCGTGCTGATCAAGTCGGAGCGCTGGCGGTTGCTGGCGGCGCGGCTGGGCGTGCCCATGACGGCGGGCGAGGCGTGGCGGCTCTACGCAGTGGGGCTGGGGGCGGGCGCCTTCACGCCGGGGCAGGCCGGCGACCTGGTCAAAGCCTGGGCGCTGCAAAGCCGCGGGCGGCGGCTGGGCGCGGCGGTCGCCAGCAGCATCCTCGACCGGCTGTTCGATCTGGCCGGGCTGGCGGTGCTGGCCGCGCTGGGCATCGCCGTGTTTGGCCGCGAGTTCGCGGGCGGATGGGGCCCCGCCGTGGCGCTGCTCGGCCTGGGCGCCGTGGGCGCGGTGGTGGTCTTCGCCCGCCGCGACATGCTGCTGCGCCTGGTCATGCGCCGCGCGCCCGCCGATGCGCCCCCGGCCACGCTCGACACACGCAGTATGCTGCTGGCGGGCGGGTGGACGGTGCTGAGCTTCGTCGTCAGCACCCTGCGCGTCTGGCTGCTCGCCCTCGCCATCGGGCTGACGCTGGACCCGGCCACGGTCGGCGGCCTGGTCGGCCTGACCACGGTGGCGGCGCTGATCCCGGTCAGCGTCAGCGGGGTCGGCACCCGCGACGCGATGATGGTCGTGTTATTTAGCCGGCTGCAACAGCCGGCGGCGGCGGCGGTCGCCCTCTCGACCCTGATCCTGGGGTTGAACGTGGCGAACGCCGTCTTTGGCTACGCGGTCTGGTGGGTGGAGGCGCGGACCGGCCACCCCATTCCGCAGGAGGCACCGTAAATTGAACTTGCACCTGGATCCCTGCACGCTCACCGCCCTGCTGGCGACCCTCGGGGCGCTGGTCCTGGTCGGCGTGGGGGCAGGACTCCTGGGCGCCGGGGTGTTGAGCCGGGTTCCCGCGTGGACCGGCCCGGCATCGGGTCCGCCGGCGAACCATAATCTGCTGGTCATCATCGGCGGCGCCGTGGCCGTGCTCGCCGCGGGCGGCCTCGGCTACCTGGCGGAGAATAGCTGCGCCGTGGTCTCGGCCCAGTGCAACCAGGCGCTGAGCGGATCGACTCTCAATCTGATCGCCAACCCCGCGTTCGCCGCCGGGCGCGACAAAACCAGCCCGCTGGATGGCTGGCAGGTGCAGGGCACGCTGGGTACGGACGCGCCCCAGGGCTGGATCGCGCCCGCGCCGAACACCGACGTCGACTCGGCGCGCATCTGGGTGCGGCCCGGCGCGCACTATTGCTTCGCCGTGGACATGGCCGGGGCGGGCCAGGGCCAGGTGGTCGTGGCCTGGGACGACATCCACCTGGACGAACTGGATACCACCGTCGTGCCGCCGCCGGGCGTGGGCCGCGACCTGCGCGGCGAGGTGGTGGCGCCGGAGGGCGCGGCCTATGCCCGCTTCCGCCTGCACACCATCGACGGCGCCCCCCGCTATCACGCGCCGGTGCTGGCCGAGGGCGGCGTGCGCCTGGAGCAGTGGCCCAACGGCGCCGCCGCCGCGCTCGCCTTCTCGTTCGACTGGGAAAGCACCATGGGCAGCCCGATCCACTCGCGCACCGAGCACGACCTGGCCTATGCCCGCCAGCGGGGCCGCAACATGCGCCAGGGCGCGGATATCCTGCTCGACTATTTCCAGCAGAACCACATCCAGGCGACCTTCTACGCGAACGGCTACAATCTGCTCGACGGCAACACCGCGCGCGAGAAGTTCGCCGGCGACCCGACCTACAAGTATGGGGCGAGCCAGGGCTGGCATACCACCTGGTGGATCACTAACACGTGGTACAGCGACGACCCCTACGGCACCGTGCAGAGCGACCCCGACTGGTATTTCGGGGACCAGACCGACCGGCTGGTGGCGGCGGGCCAGGAGATCGGCAACCACACCTTCGGCCACATCTATGGGCGGGCCACCAAGCGCGCGCAGTTGCAGGCCGACCTGGACTCCTGGTCGGCGGCGGCGCAGGCGCGCAAACTGCCGCCGGTCCACGCCTTCGCCTTCCCCTTCCGCTCGTCGAACGACCTGGTGCCCGGCTTCTACGATGTGCTGGCGGCGCACGGCATCGACTCGGTGACGCGCCTCTTCCTGCCCGACCTGAAAGACCGCTACGTGCTCTACGGATCGTCCGTCTACACGGCGGGGCTGATGACCGTGGTGCCCGACTGGCTGCTGGGCGCGGAAGGGCCCGACCTGAGCGACGGCGGCACCGCCGAGGTGAACGGCATCGCCGAGGCGCAGAGCATCATCGCCGAGAACATCGCCCGGCGCGGCTTCACTACCTTCTGGACGCACCCGGAGCAACTGGTCAACGCCGATGTCCGCGATAGCTGGCGCGAGACGATTGCCGCCGCGGCTGCCGCCCGCGACAAGGGCGATCTCTGGATCGCGCCCGTCACCACGATCACGCACTACTGGCGCGACCTGGCCCAGGTCAGCGTGAACAGCGCCACGAACGGCGACAAGCTGATGATTACCGTGTCGAGCAAGGCCGCCGAGCCGCTGGAGGGCGTGACGCTGACCCTGCCGCGTCCGGCGGCGGAGGTGCGGATCGGCGGAGCGGTCGTCAAGCAGCAGCGCCCCACGCAGGTCATCCTGCCGCGGCTCGACCCGACCGCGCCGATCCAGGTCGAAGTTACGCTCTCCGCCGGGGGCAGCCGATGATCCAGGCCGCCTCGATCACGCTGGCGCTCATGGCCGCCGTCGGTGGCCTGATCCTGGGCGGCGGATTAAGCGCGGCGCTACTGCTGGGGCTGCGGCGGCGCGGCGCGACCATGAACGGGCGCCGCGCCGGGATCATCGCCGGGCTGGGCGCGCTGGTGCTGGCGGTGATCGCGGGCTGGGGCGGGCTGGTCTTCGGCGGCGACGCGCCGATCCCCGCCGCCTGCCAGGGCGTGCAGGCGCAGGGGCGCACCAATCTCATCGCCAACCCGGCCTTCGCGCCGGGGCCGGACGGCACCCTCGCCAGTTGGACGATCACTAGCACGCTG
>CBJNAR010000565.1:0-3654 GCA_966434075.1 uncultured bacterium | reverse complement strand
GGGGGTCGCCGGGCCCCTGCCGCCGCGCGCCCGGCGGTTGTTGCTCCGCCAGGTGCACCAGCGCCTGGGCGGCCATATCGACTTCTTGATGTGCGGCGGGGCGCGACTCGATCCCGCCCTGATCCACAAATGGGCCCTGCTCGGCGTGCCCGTGCTGCAGGGCTACGGCACCACCGAGGCCGCCCCGGTCATCACCATCGACTCGATGGAGGCGCACATCCCGGCGGCGGTGGGCAAACCCATCCCCGGCGCCCAGATCCGCCTCGCCCCCGACGGCGAAATCCTGACCCGCGGGCCGAATGTGACCCCCGGCTACTGGAAGAACCCCACCGCCACCGCCGAGGCGTTCGAGGACGGCTGGTACAAGACGGGTGACCTGGGCGAAATCGACGAACAGGGCTTCCTGTATATCAAGGGCCGCAAACGCGATCGCATCGTGCTCGCCAGCGGGCAAAAGGTCTATCCCGACGACATCGAGCCGATCCTGAAAGCGGTCTCCGGCGTCGCCGACGCCACGGTCGTCGGCATGGAGTCGCCCCACGGCCCGGTCGTCCACGCCGTCGTCATCCCGCGATCGCCCGAGGTGGATATCCCGGCGGTGATCCGCGAAGCCAACGCCGTCCTCGGCACCTACCAGCAGATCCGCGGCTACAGCGCCTGGCCGGACTCCGACTTCCCACGCAACGCGCTGGGCAAGGTGAAGAAATTCCAGGTGGCGGCTCCGCTGGTCCGGCCCGAGGGGGTGCCGGCCCGCGCCGAGCCGGTTCTCGCGACCGCGACCACGCCCGCCGGGAAGCTGATGCGCATTACCGCCGAGGTCGCGCACGTGGACCCGGCCACCCTGACCCCCGCCGCCACGCTCGGCGAAGGTGCCGGGCTCGACTCGCTGATGCAGATCGAATTGCTGGCGGGCATCGAGCGCGAACTCGGCGTCCACCTGGACGAGGCGAATATCGGCCCGACGACGACCCTGGGCGAATTGCTGGCGATGATCGAACACCGGCCCGCCGCCCCGCGCACGGCGGACGCCGTCCCCGCCGGCAGCCCACCGCCCGCCACCGGGACCGCAACCGCGCAGGCGGCAATCCGGCAGGCGAACAAGGCGCTGTGGTATCACAAAGCCTTCCGGTCGTTCGCCCGCACCGTCTTCAGCGCTGTCTACCGCGTGCGCATCGTCGGGCGGCGCAATCTGCCCGCCACCCCGGCCATCTTGTGCATCAACCACCTGGGCTACGCCGACCTGTTTGTGCCGCTGTTTTACCTGCCGACGAAGCCGCTGATCCATGTCGTGGGCGAGGAACACGTCAAGCACGTGAGCGCGTTCCGCAACTGGTTGATCGACCACATGAACATCATGGTGCCGGTGGACCGCAGCAAACCGCTGGAGGCGCTGTATACCATGGTAGACGTGTTGCGGGCGGACGGGTCGCTGCTGATGTACCCGGAGGGGATCGTCAGTCACACCGAGGGCGCGCTCCAACCGCTGCAGGAAGGCGCGGCCCACGCCGCGATCCTGGCGAACGTGCCGCTGGTGCCGGCGGGCATCACCGGGGCCGCGGATCTCTGGTTCCGCAAGCCGCTGACGCTGCGCATCGGTCCGGCGATCGACCCCGCGGCGTTCGCTGGCGATCTGGACACGCGCCGCGCGGCCATGACCGCCGAACTGACCAGCCGGATGCGGGCGCTCCTGCCGGGCGAGCCACCGTATGCAGGGCGCAAGCTGCTGAAGAACTGGCTGACGCACCTGTTCTAAACCGATCCGGGGCAGGGGCCCCCGGTATCCGCCCCCTGGCCGCCGATCCGGCGCAACGTGCGTCTCGTTCGCGCCGGATCGGCCCGGTTCCTTAACTGCAACTGGAGGTTATTCCCATGGCAATTCCTGCTGCCCAACCGGTCGTCGCTCCCGGCGCCCCGGGGCTGCCGCAGAGTGAGGCGCCGCCCGCCCCGGTGGCCGGGGTGGCGGCGGCCCCTTTCTCCTGGAAAACGGCGGTGCAATACAGCGTCGCCAACCTGGGCGCCTCGGTGGTCTATTCGCTGTTTAACTTCGCGATGCCGCAGTACCTGGACACATACAAGCTCAACCCCTCGCTCATCGGCCTGCTGGCCAACGAGCGATCGTTTGTCGGCGCGTTTATTCAGCCCATCGTCGGGCGCCTGAGCGACCGCACGCGCACCCGCCTGGGGCGGCGCCGGCCCTATTTCCTGGCCGGGATCCCACTCATGTGCGTGGCGCTGCTGCTCCTGGCCGTGCACCCGCCCTTCTGGGTCATGCTGGGCGTGATGACCTTCGCGGCGTTCTTCCTCTCGGTCGCCTGGGATCCCTATATCGCGCTGATGGCCGATATCTTCCCGCCCGACCAGCGCGGGCGCGTCGGCGGCCTCGTGGGCGTGGGTAGCGGCCTGGGCACCGTGATCTTGCTGGCGCTGGCCTATACCCTGTGGGCCCAGCACGAATACTGGGTGTTCGCCGCGACGGTCGCGATCCTGCTGCTGACCTGGGCCTATACCTTCTTCACCGTGAAGGAACCGGCCAGCCCGGCGACGGTGGAAAAACCGCCCCAGGCCGCCAACCCCGTGGCCTACGTCAAGAGCCTGTTGCCCTATCCGGAAGCCGCCAAGTATACCCTGGCGATCACCTTCTTCTGGCTGGGCACGGGCGGCGCGATCCCGTTCGTCACGCTGTTCGGCACCCACGCCCTGGGCGCCTCGGTCCAGGAGTCGTTTCTGCTGCCGCTGATCGCCACCATTGTGAACGCGCTGGGGGCGGTGCCCGCCGGGATGCTGGCCGATAAATACGGCAAGAAGCGGGTAATGACCGTGGCCCTGCTGATGTTCGGTATCTTTGCCTACATCGGCTCGCAGACGCACCTGCTCTGGACGGCGATGATCGCGCTGGGCTTCATCGGCCTGGCGAACGCGGGTATGGCCCAGATCAGCCCCATGTTGGCCGACCTGGTGCCGCGCAAGCGCACCGCCGAGTTCATCGGGCTGGGGTCCGCGGTCTTCTCCTTCGCCCAGCCACTCGGGTCGGTGTTTGCGGGCGCCGTGGTGACGCTGGCGACCGGTCTGGTCGGGCTGAGCGAGGCCTATCGCTGGACCTTCATCTTCTCCGGCACACTGGTGCTGGTGGGAGCCATACTGCTGCAGTTCGTTCACCCGGAAAAAGCGGTGATCGACTGAAGGAGACGGCTATGGTTCCTCCATCTGGCGTGCGAAACGCGCAGCAACCGGGACCGAACGGCGGGCGCGGCAATCTCGTTTTTAGCTGGACGGTTGCCACCGGCGGCGGCCTCATCTCGACTCCGATGCTGAGCGCCATCCTGGCGATGGGGCTGTATGCTAGCGGCATCGGGGACAGCGGTGGGGGCTTTGGCGCGGCCATCATCGGCATGCCGCTCGGGGTCGCCGCCGCGGGGATTGTCATCGGTATAGCCCAGGCCACGGTCCTGGCCCATATCGCCACGCCCAGCGGCTGGACCCGGCATGCCGGCTGGCGGTGGGCGCTCGCCACGGCTGGTGGCTGGATCGCGGGATTGGCCGGCGGCTTCATTGCCCTGAACCCGATGGCCTCGCTGGCGCCCGACTCGTGGGACAGCGGGTCGGTGAGCCTGGCGGCAACGCTCGCCGCCCTGGCAATCATGGGGGCGTTGCTGG
>CBJNAR010000564.1:0-3654 GCA_966434075.1 uncultured bacterium | reverse complement strand
CTGGTCTTTTATGCGCTCCTCGCCGCCTCATTCGTGGCGCTGGGCGCGCGCCTGGTGCAAATGCAGATCGTGGACGGCGGCGTCTACCAGTCGCAGGCCGACACGAATCGCATCCGCACCGTGCAGACGAAAGCGCCGCGTGGCATCGTCTACGACCGCAACCTGCGCCAGTTGATCAGTAACCAGCCGTCGTTCTCCGTGGCCGCCACCGAGGCCGACCTGCCCGAAGACCCGGAGGCGCAAAAGGTGGTCTTTGACGAACTGGCCCGGCTGCTGAACACGCAACCCGTGGTCACAGGGGAACCGGACAAGCTGTTTGAAGACCCCGCCGTCGCCACCAGGGTCGTGGCCGAGTTAGCCGCCGTGCTCAAGGTCTCCGTGGGCGAACTGAACAAGACGCTGGAGGAAGCGCGCAAGGTGTCGCCCGAAGCGCCCAACCTGCTGCGCAGCGATCTCGACGCCGCCACCGCTGCCGCCGTGGCCGCCCATGCCGAGGACTGGCCGGGCATCGAGGTGATGAACGAACTCCAGTACAACTACATCACCCTCCACGAGAACCCCATCCGCCCGGTGACGATCAAGCGTAATATTCCGTTCGAGACCATGCAACGGGTCGAGGAAGAGCACCTGCAACTGCCGGGCATCAGCGTGGTGCCGGAGCCGGTGCGCCAGTACTCGGCAGGGTCGTTCATGAGCCACATCCTGGGCTACGTGGCCCCCATTTCGCAGGAACAGTACAAAGAATACCAACCGGCGGACGGCAGCGACGTGCAACCGATCTACGACAAGGACGACAAGATCGGGCAACTGGGCATCGAGGCCAGCATGGAGTCGGTGCTGCGCGGGCAGAAGGGCCTCCGCCAGATTGAGGTCAACGCCAACCAGCGCGAGGTGCGCGAGATCGCCAGCAAGCCGCCGGTGCCGGGCCAGAACGTGGTGCTGACCATCGACAGTAGCCTGCAGCAAACCGTCACCCACCTGTTGCAGGAGGGCATCGACGCGGCCCACGCCACGACCGCGCCCGGCAGCAAGGGCACCGGCACGCGGGCCGGGGTGGCCGTCGTCCAGAAGGTGCAGACCGGGGAAGTGCTGGCCCTGGTCAGCCTGCCCGCGTATGACGACAACCTGTTCGCGGCGGGCATCTCGCAGGCCGACTTCGACCGGCTCAACAACGATCCCGATCTACCGATGTTCCACCGGGCCATCGGCGGCGCCTATCCGCCCGGCTCGACCTTCAAGATGATCAGCGCGGCGGCGGGCTTGCAGGAAGGCGTCATTACCCGCGACACCCAGATCTACGACACCGGCAAGATCGACGGGCCCTGGACGTATAACGAGCAGGTGCGCACGCCCTATGTCTGTTGGAAACACGAGGGGCACGGCGGGCTGAACGTGGTTCAGGCGCTGCAACAATCGTGCGACGTGTTCTTCTACGAGGTGGCCGGGCCGCGCCAGACCGACGACCTGGGCCAGCTAACGCGCTTCTACATCCGCGGTGACTCCAATCCGCACCCCTTCAACGGGCTGGGTATCGAGCGGTTGAACACCTATATGCGCGCCTTCGGGATGGGCAAGGCGACCGGGATCGAACTGCCCGGCGAGATCGACGCCGTGGCCCCGGATCGGGCCTATAAGCTCAAGCTGAACCCGAACGACTTCTGGTCGCTGGGCGATACGCTGTTCAGCGCCATCGGCCAGGGCTTCGACCTGATGACGCCGCTGCAACTCAACAACGTCACGGCCACGGTCGCCAACGGCGGCACGCTCTACCAGCCGCAGATCGTCTACCAGGTGCTGAACAGCGACGGCGACCCCAAGCCGATCCGCGACTTCCAGCCCAAAGTGATCAGCCACGTGCCGGTGAACGCCGAGCACCTGGCGACGATCCGCGAGGGCATGCGCCTGGCCGTCTCCGACATCCACAAGGGCACGGCCTACAAGACCGAACTCAAGGGCGTGCAGATCGCCGGCAAGACCGGCACCGCCGAAATCGGCGAAGTGATCGACGACAAAGGCCACCGCCGGGCGCACGCCTGGTTCACCGCCTTCGCGCCCTACGAGAACCCGGAGATCGCCGTGACGGTGCTGATCGAGGCCGGCGACGAGAGCCTGGAGGGCTCGACCTTCGCCGTGCCGGTGGCGCGCAATATCTTCAAAGCCTATTTCCACGTGGACGAGTAGATCGCGCCCATGCCGAGTGCAGATCCCGTCATCATCAAAGGCGTCCGCGACGGCCTGCTGATTTTGCTGGACGACGACCTCGGCTGGCCCGATCTGCTGGCCGAGGTGGACGCCCGGCTGAGCGCCCGCCGGGCCTTCTTCAGCGGCGCCACCGTCACGGCCAACCTGGGGGATCGCGCCCTGAGCGAGACCCAGTTCGGCGCGCTGCGCAGCCTCTTCGAGCGCTTCGACATGCTGCTCGACGTGATCGTCTCCACGTCTGAGGAAACCCGCGCCGTGGCCGGGGTCAACGGGGTGCGCAACCGGGCGCCCGCGTTCGGACGCGGCCAGGCAAACACCGGCGTGCCCCAAGCTGGCGAGCCGCCGCCCGCGATCCGCCCCCGCCCCCGCCGGCCTCCCGCGCCACCTGATGCAGCCGCCCTGCCGCCCGCGCCCGACGACGGCGAACCCGATTTCACCGCCCTGGCCGGGGAAGACACCACGCCCGTCGCCGAAGCGACCTGGGCCGCCGGGGAGCCGGGCGCGCTGTTCGTGCGGCGCACGCTGCGCTCGGGGATGCGTATCCTCCACGACGGCGACGTGTGCATCCTGGGCGATGTGAACGCCGGGGCTGAGATCGTGGCCGGGGGCGACGTAGTGGTATGGGGCAGCCTGCGCGGCATGATCCACGCGGGCGCGGGCGGCGACCAGGCCGCCGTGGTCTGCGCCCTGCTGCTTGCGCCCACCCAGTTGCGCATCGCCGATCTGGTCAGCCGGGGCAGCGAACCGAGCGGCCCGGCGGCCCCCGAAATGGCGCGGATTCTGGAGGGCCGGATCCTGGTCGAACCCTGGAGCGCCCGCCGCAAATAGGCGCCGGGCGCTTCCAGTCTGTTCAGAATCCCTTGCATTCTCGGGCGATCTAGTGTAAAGTGAAACGAACATTCAGGCCACAGGTCTCCGTGACGTAGCCGCGTGGCACTGCTGGGCCTCCCCCCAATGCAGATCGGAGTGTAGCGGATGACGACCTACGGACGCGACCGGAACGGCAATCCGGTCTCCCTCTCGCCGGAAACGGTGCCTGCGGGCGCCCCCACCAACGGACATCACCCGTACCCGGTGCCGGGTACCAACGGCCACAGCCCCGCGCCCGGCGCGGCGAACGGGCACCCGCCCTACGCTGCGCAGAAGCTGGGCCGGGTCATCACCATCACGTCGGGCAAAGGCGGCGTCGGCAAGACGACCAGCACCGCCAACCTGGGCACGGCCCTGGCGCTGCTGGGCAAGAAAGTCGCCGTCATCGACGCCGACATCGGCCTGCGCAATCTCGACGTGGTCATGGGCCTGGAAAAGCGCATCGTCTACGACATCGTGGACGTGGTCGAGGGGCGCTGCCGCATCCGCCAGGCGCTGATCAAGGACAAGCGCTTCCCGGAGCTGTACCTGCTGCCCGCCGCCCAGACGCGCGACAAGAGCGCCGTCAACCCCGCGCAGATG
>CBJNAR010000563.1:0-3660 GCA_966434075.1 uncultured bacterium | reverse complement strand
AGAACGCTATGATCAACAGGCCGGACCCGAGGGCCACCAGCCGGACGCGGTTGGTGCACACCGCAGATAGACCGAGGGCGATGTCACCCAGCACCGGCGGTACGGCGAACAGGCCCCAGCCCATGTTCGCGTTGCCGAGTTCCAGGGGCCAGCCCAGTAGATAGAGCAGCAGCAGCCCTCCCGCCCCAAGCAGCAGGGCCGGCAGCCACCGCCCGCTTTGTGCAACCAGCAGAAGAAACCCCGCCAGCACGCCAGCGACCAGCCAGATCGCGAACAACGGTACCGCGGGTATGAGCCATGTTCCGGGGTTGACCATCCATGCCAATCCGGCGATTCCGATCAGGCCCGCGATCAGGCCCAGGACCGTGAACGCCAACCGCATCCACTCGCGTGCGTCGGGTACCGCCGCCTCCGCATTGCGCATCTGCCGCATACACAGCTCCTTCATAGTTGGATGGGAGAAAGAAGCCTGCCGCGCCGTTCCCTGGCGCTACTACACTTATACAATAAGACGCGGTAGAGGGTGGTCGGTTGCATCCGGTTCTCGAAGATGATCTACATCAAGAGTACCAAAGCCGATCGTCAACAGGCGGGCGAGAAACTCGCCTGGGCCTGACCTCCCGCCCATTGCGCCGCTAAACCAGGCGTGATAAAATGATAATATGAACAGAACCTCGACCTATCTGGCGATCCTCGTCGGCGTGGTATGCGGCTGGTTCCTTCTCAACTTCTTCTTCGGTACACACGTCCGAACGGTGCGTAACGACGTGGTGCAGGGCATCCTCATCGGCTTCGGCCTGGCCTTTGTCACGGCCCAACTGTTCGCGCGGATCAAGGCCACGCGGGTCAACGGCTGGATCACCATGTTCGGCCTCGGCGAGCCGGGCAACGGCATGTTGCTGCGCGCCGCGCACGCCCAACTCTTTCCCGGCCCGGTGAATGTCCCGCAAGAGGCGATGTATTGGTGGACGATTGTCGATGGCGCGGGCCATACCCTCTCCGGCGCGCACGCCTATCGCCTGCGCTTTCCGCCGGGCGGGCTGCCACCGCACCGGGCATTCTGGTCGCTGACGATGGGCACGGCGAACAATCATTTTGTGCCGAATGCGCTCAAGCGCTACAGCGTCAGCGATCGGTCCGGCCTCGTGCCCAACCCCGACGGTTCGGTCGACATTTACATTCAGCACACCGCCCCGGCCGGGCACGAGTCGAACTGGCTGCCCGCGCCCGCCGGCAAATTCGTCCTCTGGCTGCGCGTATATATCCCCGGCGAGGCCATTCTCCAGGGCGCGTATACGGTGCCTCCGGTGGTCGCGGTGAGCTAATGCCGGCGGAGTACACGCATTGGCTGCTATTCGGCGCGATCTGCGGCGCGACCTGGGTGCTGGCCCTCTACTTGTGGCCCCGCCTGCTGCTGTTCGTGTACAAGCGGGCGATCCTCGTGAAGGGGTTCGATGACGGCCCCATCCCGGTCAATACGCTCTATACGGAGCCGCAAAACCTCTTTGCCGACCCCCTCGGAGCCCAAACGGCCGCAAGCTCGAATTTGATGACGGTGGGCGTGAACCACGACACGCTGGCCGCGGTCGGCTGGCTCGATCTCGCCCAGGGGCCGCAAGTTCTGCATGTGCCGGACATGGCAACGCGCTACTACAGCGTGCAATTCACAGATCCGGCGAAAAACACTAATTTTGCCTACGTCGGCACCCGCACCACGGGAACCGCAGCGGGCGACTACCTCGTGACCGGCCCCGGCTGGAAAGGGGTGGTGCCGCCGGGCATGATCCAGATAGCCGCCCCGAACAAGTCGGTGCTGGTCCTCGGCCGTGTCCTGGTGGCAAGCGACGCCGATCTCCCGACCGCCTATGGCCTGGCAAAGCAGATCCAACTGACCCCACTCAACCAGGAACATCCCATCTGATCTTACCATAGATTTGCGATGCGGCCCGGCGCGGTCTCTGGTTCCGATTGGTGGGGCAAAAGTATTGACAGCCGCGTAGAACTGTGCTATAGTAAATGTGTAAGTGACACTAAGAGGCAACCTGGGGCTTGTTCCCTGTCCGCCGGCAGGGGAGAACGGCTCCCTTTTTTAGGGGCTGTAGTTAGTGTAGCTACTACACGATAGCGAAAGGATCGGCGCCATGAGTACGCGGCAAAGTACCCCGCAATCCGGCCACCATGCAGCAACGACCGACTCGCCCCTGGGGTGCAGCCGGGTGGCGGTGTTCGGGTTGGCGGCGGTGGCGGGCGCCGCCGAGCGGCTGGCCGAAGGGGGCGTGCGCCACTGGCAGCTTAGCGACGCGGCGTCCACCGGCCCGGCGCACGCGCTGGCCCACCTGTGGGGCTGGGAGGCCGTGGGCGTGCCCGCGTCGGCCGTATTTGCCCGCGTGTTGCCCCGGCGGGTGGCCGATCCCGCCGCGCTGAGCTTTGGCGCGCTGCCACCGCTGGACGACGCCCACTACGACGACCTCCGCGTGGCGCTTGCGGCGGAGCGGCCCGACCTGCTGCTGGGGGGCGGCGACAGCGCGACGCTGCTTCTGCTCGGTCGCCTGGCCCGCGACCTGGACCTGCCCGCCGTGCTGGTGGCGTTGCCGGCCGCCGCGAGTCCGCGGGCGATGGTGCTGGCGCTGCTGCCGGGCGACGGCGGCAATGGTCGCGATGTTGCCGACCTACCGGCCTATCTCAACGGCGCGCCGCTCGGCGACCCGGCGAACGACCTCAACACGCCGGAGCGCCGCCTGGATTGGCAGGACGCCAACCTGCATGCGGCGGCCCTGGCCCGCTTGCTGTTGCTGGGCGAGGCCGCCGCGCCCGCCGATCTGGGGCGCATCGTGTTCGGCGAACGGCGGACGCTGCTGGTGCAGGGCGCGGCGGGATGGCCCTGGCGGGTCCAGTATCTCGACCTGGCTCGCGCGGCGGCTCTGAGCCCGCCGGCCCCCGCTCCCGCCCCCCTGGGCCGCCAATCGGCGCGCGGCCCCATCCTGGTGGTCGGTTGCGGGCGCATCGGCAGCCAGGCGGCGCGCAGTTTGCTGGCCGCGGGGGCCACCCAAGCCCTGGCCCTGATCGAGGGCGGGCGGGTGGACGCGGGCGATCTCAGCGGCGGCTTCTACACCGCCGACCAGGTCGGCAAGAACCGCGCGGATGCCCTGGCCCAGCAACTGATCCGCATCGCGCTCAAGCCGCACACGACGCCGGAGTGGACGCCCGCCGCTTTCACCGACGATTGGAGCGGCCTGCTGCGAGCGAGCGGAGACTGGTGCTTCACGCAGGTGCCGCGCGATGCGAAGCCCGGCCCGTGGTTCGAGTCGTTGCTCGACACGTTGCGCCCGGTCGCGGTGATCCTGGCCCTCGGTCCCTACGAAGACGGCCGGCTGGCGCGGGTGCTGCGCGACATGCTCGAGCGCCTCGTAATAGGAAGGAAATATTTCGACCGCCTCGTTGAGTTTGATTAGGGCTTCTGTGCGCTGGTCTTTCTTCCTTAAAAGCATTACCCCTTGCTCAAATTCTTTACGTGCGGACTCCGGAACCTCCTGAACAAACACGGCCCCCGGAGTCGCGCTTGCAGAAGTTGAGCGCCTTGTTTTCAGTACAAAATCGACTTGTTCAAAAGCTCGCGTCCGTTCTAACTGCACTCGCTGAGTTTGACCGCTGTCGTAATCT
>CBJNAR010000562.1:0-3662 GCA_966434075.1 uncultured bacterium | reverse complement strand
CGTCACAATGTAAGGCCAGGGCCAGCCGCCCGCCGCGGGGAACAGATCGCCCTGGGCGACGAGCGCGGGTACCGGTAGACCAGGGTGCGCGGCAAACCAGCCGTAGAGATCGCGCTCAGCGGGGAAGCTGGTCGCGCCCCCGAACAGGTCGGTGTAGAGCTTGACCGCGTAGCGGCCATCCACAAGGAAGACGGCGTTCGTGCCCGGCAGGCCCGCGCGGACCTCGTTGCACGGCCCCAGGGCATGGCGGTCGCACACAGCCTCGATATAGGGGCGCCAGTAGGCGGCGTCGGTAAAGCGCCCGGCATAGTCGGCGCGCGAACGGAAGACCGGCCTTTCCATCGGTTCGCGGGCGCGCCCGGCCTACTCGACTTCGGGCGCGTGGCTGCCGGGGCGCTCGCTGGGCCGCACGATATGCAGGTGGGGCGGCTCCGCCGGGGCGCTTTCGACGCGCGGCATCTGCGCGACGTGGGTGCGCAGGTAGCGCAGCACCACCGGATCGACGCGCGCATCCTCCTGCCACCGGTCTTCCAGGTTTTCCCGATGGGCGAAGGCGCTGAAGGCTTCCTGGGTTACGGGATCGTAGCTCTCATCGGTGGGCACGGTGGGCAGGTAGCCACCCTCGTGCAGCAGGCGCCGGACCTCGTCCAGCGCGGCCCCGCTCAGCGGCAGCAGGCTGGTTGGGTCGGTGGGCTGGAAGTAGAGCTGGTGCAGGTCGAGGATGCGGCGGAGTTCGGCGATGGGGTAGGGGTGGTCGTCCACGCGCAGATCGATGTAGCGGTCGTTGAAGCCTGCGTAGCCGCCTGCCGCGCGCACCACCAGCAGCGCCGCCGATTGCATGCCGCGGCTGTCGCCGCCCGCCGCCTGCCCAGCGGCCAGCGCGGCCACCAGGTGATCGGATAGCTCGCCCTCGCCGCTCATCTGCTGCTCCAGGAAGGTCTCGGCCATGGAATCCACGGTCTCCTGGCTGACCAGGATGTTGCCCTGCGCGGCAAAGTGCGGCCCCGTGCGGCCCCCGGCCCAGGCGAAGCACTCGCTGCCGGTGAAGGTGGCGGCGCGGCCCTGGGCATCGACGATGCCCACCTGGCGCTGGGCGCGGCCCTCGTCGTTGGCGACCAGCGTGTCGATCACGGCCTGCGGCTCCTGGCCCTGGGCCAGCAGATCGAGTGCCGCCGGGCCATAGCTCGTGTTGGCCCACGACTGGGTCGCCACGGCCCCGACCCCGGCGCGCGCCCACGGCACCACCGCGCCCACGGCCAGGAACTTCGACTGCACGGCCACGCCCAGGTCGCCGTTGCGGGGGTCATGGCCCACAATCGAGAAAGTCGCCACCCACGGCGTCCGCGGCGCCACCCAGATCCGCTTGCGGTCTCGCATCTGCTCGGTCTCCTTATACCCAATACGCGCCGTACTGCACGCTATCCGTTCAACGCGCGACCTTCTCCAACCGGCACTACGCTACTCCTCATACTGACCACTGACCACCGACCACTGACCACTCGTCGTCATTCAGCACTCACTTGCTCCACGCCGGCCAGGAGGCGTCGGAGAGCACGTCCGTCTGGCCGCTGCCGTCGGCGCGGATGCGGGCGAGGCCCTGCGGCTGCCACATCTTGCCCGCTTCGGTCGGCACCAGCGTGCCGGTCTCGTAGACGAGCCACTGGCCGTCGGGCGCCCAGCCGGCGTTGTTGCCGGGCAGGAACAGTTGCTCCGAACCGTCGGGGCGGGCGCGGATCGCCACGGCGGGCGCGCCGTCGCCGCCCTGCGCGCGATAGAGGATCAGCGAGGCGTCGGCGTTGAAGCGCGGCAAGGGCGCCTGCGCGTACTGGCCCAGGCGGGTGCCGTCGAGGCGCTTCTCGTTGCGGTAGGGCTGGAAATCGTCCGTAACCACGTCTTGCAGGGCCAGGGCGCCGTTCAACGTCTCGGTATAGAGCAGGGTGCGGCTGTCGGTCGACCAGGTGGGTTCGCCGCCATTCACGACCTTGGGGTCGCCCGCCGTCTGGTCCAGCGGCAGGATGTGGATCGGCCCCTGCGGCCCGCTGACCGCGAGCCGGCGGCCATCGCCTGCCCACGAGGCGACATGCTCAAAAGTCGGCCCGCTGCGATAGCCGCCGTCGGCCAGCGCGGTCACATGCTGCGGCGCGCCGCCCGCCGCCGGGATGGCCCAGACGATCTCGGTGCCGTACTGGGTGGCGTCTTCGGTGAAATAGGCGATCTGCCGATCGTCGGGCGACCAGGACGGGCGTTGCAGCGGCGACATGTCGGCTTCGACCAGCGTGGTCTCCTGCCCGCTCGCCACGTCGAGCAGAACCAATTTGCGCTCGCTCAGGTAGGCCACTTTGGTGCCCGCCCCGTTGGGCACGGGCGGCGAGGTGGCCTTGTTGGTGGACACGGCCTTCGCGCCGCTGCCGTCGGGCGCCGCCGTCCAGAGCACGCCGCCGCGCAGGAACCAGAGCCGCCCGGTGGCGGGCAGGGTCATCGGCGCCGGGGTGGCGGTGGGCACGTTGGGATCGATGATCTTGGGTGTGCGCGTGGCCGAGCCGACCACCGGGGTCAGCGCCTCGGCGGGGGGTTTGGGCACATCGCAGGCGGCCAGCAGTCCGCCGAGGGCCAGCACACCCAGCAGTAGCACCTGGGTCAGCAACAAAGGACGGGACAGGCGGTTCATGCCGGCACTCCCTCGCGCGTGTCCGCCGGTGCCTCTTTAGAGGCAGGCAGCGGCTCAAGGACATATCCGACCCCGCCGTGGCCCAGGAACACCCGGCGCAGGTGTTCCCGCCCGTAGGTGCGGGCGATGGCCTGGCCTTTGTGCGGGTGGGCCGCCGGGTCGTTCACCAGGAAATCGCCCGCGGCGTCCACGCCCGTAACCACCAGCAGATGGCCGTTGGTGCGCGGGATGGGTGCTTCGGGCAGTTCGCCCGGCTCGAAGGCCACGCTGATGATCACCGGGTGGCCGCGGTGGAGTTCGCGCTCCACCTCGCCCAGCGTGGCGAAATGGCGGACCACCGCCTGCAACCCGTGGCGCGCGGCGTACGCGGTGTTGAACGGCCAGTTGCCGTAGATCTCGGCGCCGTGATCATAGACTCCCTGGGCCACTTCCTCCGTGGGCCGGTCGATGCCGTAGAACTGCAAGACCATGCTGACCGACGTGGGGCTGCAAATGTCGTGGGCGATCTCCTCACGCTCGACCAGTTGGGACCGCGCCGGGACCGGCAGAGCTACCGGGCGGCCCAGCGGCGGGTCGGCTTCCGCGCCGGCAGGCGGGCGGCGGCGATGGACCGTGCTGGCGGCGAGCAGATACACCGCCGGAGTGGCGGCGCCGCCGTAGAGCGTCACGCGGGCCTGGAACGCCGTGGCCTCAAAGCCTTTGGCGACGCGCACAGTATCGACGGCGACCTCGACTGCGGGGTCGTCGGGCGGCGCGGCTTCGCCGCTGCGCGGCAGAGGGGTCGCGTCCGGGCCGGTCGTGCCCCACTGGCCTAGCCCGCGCCAGGCCGACCAGGTGCCCGCCTCCGGCTGATCGTCGACGGGGCTGTAGTGCAGGCGGGCTTCCACGTGGATGGCGGTGCCGGGCGGGGTCTCGGCGTTCCAGGACAGCACCAGTTCGGTAAAGGGGTCCGCCGCGCACTCGACCACGGCCAGTTCATAGCCGGCTTCGGCGA
>CBJNAR010000561.1:0-3675 GCA_966434075.1 uncultured bacterium | reverse complement strand
GCATGGCGGGCGCCAGCCGGGCCGCCACCTGCTCCAGCAACTCCACCTGCGCCGGCGTATAGGCGTGGGGTTCGGTGCTCTGGATCGAGAAGACGGCCGGTACCTCGGCGCCCTGAAACACCGGCACGACGACCCACGAGGCGATGCGGTCGTGCACCTGGCCGAAGGGACCAACCACCGGCCCCCGGCTGTACAGCGCCTGCCGGGTGGTCCGTACCTCGGCCAGGGCGGCCTCGACGGCGAGGTTGGGGCCGGCGAGGCGTTCTTCCCCACCGTCGATTAGTAATTGCACGTCCAGCGTATTCGCCGGCCCATCGTAGAACGCCAGGTAAAAGGCGTCCACGGCCATGGCCGCGCGCAGGCCGTCATAAATAGCGCGATAGATGGCCGGCAGATCGAGGGAGGCGCTGACGGCCCGGCTGATTTCTTCGAGCAGCGCCGCGTAGGTGACGCGTTCGATGAGGGTGGTCGATTGGGGATGCGTGTTGCGGTAGGCCGCGATGGCTTCGGGTGGGTAGAGGCGCGGGCCGTTAGGCCGCTGCCGGATGGCAGAGAGGAGCCCCAGGCTGTCCCAGCGACGCAATGTCCCAACATGCACGCCTAACAGGCGCGCTGCCTGCGAAATCGTCAGCAGGCTGCTGTTTCCTGATTCTTGCATCGATGCCTTTCAAGCGGTGGGTGCGGGGAGATTAGATTTACTGTGGAACCATCATACCAACTCGGATACGTCGTCGCCATCCCCGATAGGTCCAGAACCCATCCGGGATAAATATAGCAACCCTGGCGGCCCGCTGTCACCCATCCTCTGTCCCTGGTTTCCAGGGACTAAAGGACCAAAAACCACTACGATTGGCCGATCGTGAGCCACGCGCCGAGTTGCAGCGCGACCATGCCGGCCAGCGCGACCCTGGCCAGCCCCGCGTTGAGGCGCGGCGACCACGTGGCGTGTAGCACCCCGCTCACGCCCACCAGACACACCGCCGCCAGCGCCACGAATGTGTAGCGCCCCTGCAACGAGGCGTCCGTGGTCACTGTGTAGAGGATGTAGTTCGCCAGGGCCGCCGCGATGGTCACGGCGCACGCCGCCAGCGGCCAGCCCTGCGCGGGGGGCAGCGGCTGCCGCGTCCGCACCCGGCGCACCAGCCAGGTCGTCGCGCCGCCCGCGCCGAGCAGCGTCAGCCCGGCGGCCACCACGTAGAGCGGCCCCGGCAGAAACACGCTGCGCCAGCCGAACACGCCCCACCACGAGCTAAAGCTGTACCAGACAAAGTCGCCCAGCGGCGGTATGATGAAGCGCGTCTCCGCCGGCAGGCCCAGGCGCGTGGTGTAGATGCTGTGGATCACGCTCAGCATCTGCGCCGCGCCGGTCGGCTCACCGTAGACCTGGAGATTGCGCCACACCCACGGCAGCACCGGCACTGCGGCCACGGCTCCGGCCAGCACGGCCTCGCCCACGAACCGCCGCAGCGTGTCGCCCCCGGCGCGCGCCCGGCCCAGCAAGACCAGCCCCGTGCCCGGCAGCGTCGCGGCGACGGTCAGCTTGCAGAGCATCCCCAGCCCGGTCAGCGCACCCAGCCCGGCGGTCCAGCGCCGGTCGCCGGGCCGGCGCATCGCTGCGGCCCACGCCCAGGCCAGCGCCGCGCCCGCCAGCGTGCTGGCGATGTCGTTGTTCAGCGTGGCCGTCTGGAACCCGAACTGCGGCCAGAGCGTCAGCGCCAGCGGCGCGCCCAGCGCGAACGCCGGTTGGCGCGGGGCCAGCGTGGCGGCGGCGCGCGCCACGGCGAACACCGCCAGCGCGCCCAGCAGCGCCGACACCAGCCGGCAGCCATATAGCAGCGTCTCCGGGTCCGCCGGCAGGGGCCGGGTCAGCACGGCGCACAGCAGGTGGTACAGCGGCGGCTGCGTCGACTCGTAGGACAGGGCGCGGAAGCGCGTATAGTGGAACTGCGGCTGGGCGAGATAGGCCAGCACCTCCGGCGGGCGCGGCGAACTATTTTCGCTCAGCGTGTTGGGGTCGATCAGGATCGCCACCGGCAGCCCGCGCAGGGCGCGGATCTGGCTCACGGCGATGAGGTGTGACGGCTCGTCGGGCGCGTTCAGCGGCGGGATGGCATAGGCCCAGATGACGCCGCGCACCAGGGTGAACGCGACCAGCAGGGCGACAATCCACGGCCCCATCTGCCCGGCGCGCTCGGCGGCGGTCACGCCGGCCGGTTCTCGGATCGTGCTTGCCCTCGCTGCCATCCCTGTCTTCGTGCTCCCCGCCTCCCTGCTGCGCCATCCCCGGCGCCCCGCCGGCTGCCGGTCGCGCGTCGTCTCAGTATACCAAAAACCGGGCGGCGGCGCGGCGTGTGCGGCGGGCAACCTAACCCCCCGGCCCCCTTCCCGCCGCGGGAAGGGGGGAATCGCTTTCGCAATTGAAAGTGACTGCCCTCTCCGCGCCGGGGGATGTACCCCAGCCGGGGGAGAGGTTGGCAGCTTGTAGGGGCCGACCGGTGTGCCGGCCCTGGTGCGGCGCCCGGCGATTGCCGGTGTAGAGGTCGGTTCCATACCGGCCCCTACACCGCAAAATCACCGTGCCGGCTGCCTAGTGCAGGCTCCAACCACCTGTTGTGTGTAGCGGCGCGATTTATCGCGCCCGTACTCGTCGGGCTTTAGAGGCGGCTGCCCCAACAGGTGGCTGGAGCCTGCACTAGCGCCGGGGCGTCTGGCAGTTCGGGAAGAAGCTGTTGCTGATAAACTTCGCCGCTTGCCCGCGGCTCACCGCGTTCCCCGCCAGGAAATAGGGCCGGTGCAGATTGTCGCAGGCCCCGGCAGGCGCCGTGCCACAGGTATAGCCGCTGATGATCCCGTGCAGCGCCGCCCGCTCGATGAACAGCCAGAACGGATCGGCGCCGGGCACATCGCTGAAGGTCTGCCGCCCGGTGACGTCATCTGTCAGATTGGCCGCGTTCGCAACGAATTTCGCCATCTGGCCGCGCGTGACGGGGTTGCTGGGGCGGAAACTGAGCGAGCCGTCGCCGTTGCTGTAGCCGCTGATCACCCCATGGCTGTAGGCCCGCTCGATGTACAACCAGAACGGATCGCTGTTCGGCACATCGGTGAACGTCTGGCGCGTGAGGGGGATCGCATCGCTGTACCCCGCCGCATTGGCGACGAACTTGGCGGTTTGCCCGCGGGTGACGCCATTATACGGCCGGAAGGTGTTGTCCGCGTAACCCCCGACGATGCTCCGGCAGGCCAGGCAGCGGATGAAGCTGTAGAAGGGGTTGGTACTCGGCACGTCCGCAAACTGCACCGGGCATGCGGTGGCAGCGGGCGTCGCAGTTGCGGTTGCGGCCGGCACGGTGGTGCGGGTGGCCGTCGCGGTTGCGGCCGGTGGTGTGGCGGTGGGCGTGCCCGCCGCGCAGTCCGCCGGATAATGCTCCATCAGGGGCCGGGCCGTGGTGCCCGCACCATACGATCCCGCCGCCCAGACCTCGCCGGCCGGCCCGGCGGCCACGGCATTGAGCCGATTGTCGCCTGTGCCCACGTTGCCGCTCGGCACCAGGGCCCAGCCGCTGCCGTTCCAATGCAGGATCATCGTCTGTTGCGCGGCACCGCTGGCATAGTTGCCCACGGCCCACACATCGGTTGGCCCTCCGGCGGCGCTGCCGGACAGGATGTTATCGCCCG
>CBJNAR010000560.1:0-3682 GCA_966434075.1 uncultured bacterium | reverse complement strand
GTTCTACACCTACATCGAGACCGCCTACGCCCGCGGCATCATCAGCGGTTATGCCGATCACACGTTCCGGCCCGGCAACCCGGTGACGCGCGGCCAGTTGGCGAAGATGAGTGTCACCGGGCGCGGCTGGACCCTCTCCAACCCGCGCACGCCCACCTTCAGCGATGTGGGCCGCGCCGACCCGTTCTACACCTATATCGAGACGGCCTCCCGGCACGGGGTGATCTCCGGCTACACCTGCGGCACGAACTGTCTGCAGTTCCGCCCGACGGCCTCGGCCATCCGCGGCCAGGCCGCCAAGGTGATCGACCTGGCCGTCACGGCCCGCTAACGGCGGCGCGGACCGGGCGCCTGCTTTACGAGGTGCCCGGCCTGCCGTGAACAGCAAGCACGCCCCCGGTGCGAACGCTCGCACCGGGGGCGTGCCACATCCGGGCAACGGGCGCCGTAAATGGCGCCGCTACGGGGTGGGGGGAGACGCGAGGATGCTGATGCCGCGCAACAGTTGGGCGTCGCCGCTGTTCTGCAACTCCTGCGGCGTGAGGCTTTGTTCCGCTTCCGGCAACAGCGGCAGTGTGGACAGCGTCTGCGTCACCACCACATCGGGGGTGATGCCGTGGTGCCAGATCACGCGGCCCGCCGGGGTCAGCCATTCCTCCGTCGCCAGCAGCAGCGCCGACCCATCCTCCAGCGGGAACGTGCTCAGCACCGTCCCGGTGCCGAAGGTGGTCTCGCCCACCAGTTTGGCGCGCTTGGCATCTTGCAGCGCCCCCGCCACGATCTCGGACGCGCTGGCGCTGCCCTCGTTAATCAGCACCACCATCGGCAGCGTGACGGGCGTGCCCTCTTTCTCCACCGGCACCGGCGTCGTCTGTCCCTTGGCGTTCTTCTCCAGCAGCACATTGCCGCTGCTCAGGAAGTTGCTCGCCGTGGCGACGCTCTCGTCGAGCAAGCCGCCCGGATCGTTGCGCAGATCCAGGATGATCCCGGTCAGGTGCTGCTGCTGGATCGTCGCCAGGGCCTGGTCGAGATCACGGTCCACGCCCTTGCTGAACTCGGCGATGCGCACGTGGGCCAGGGTGGTGCCCGGCAACTGGTGCCAGGTCACATCGTGGATCGTGATTCGCGCGCGCACAATCGTCACATCGCGCGTGTTGCCGGTGGACGGAGTCAGGATGGTCAGATGCACCGTCGTGCCCGCCGGTCCCAGCACTTTGCTCACCACCTCGCTGAGCGTCTCCCCGGCCACCGACTTGCCCTCCACCTGCACGATCACGTCGCCCGGCAGCAACCCCGCGCGCTGGGCCGGGCTGCCGTCATAAGGCGCGACAATCGTCACGCCGCCATCCTTCATCTGGACTTCCGCGCCGATGCCCTCGAACTGGCCCGTGCTTAAGGTCTGCTGCTGGCGCACCTCGTCGGGCGTCATGAAGCGGCTGTGGCCGGTGTCGCCCAGCGCGTCGACCAGGCCGCTGGCGGCACCGTAGGTCAGGGGCTGCGTCTGGATCGCCGCCCGGTCCACGTAATTCTGGTCGATAATCTCCAGGGCCTGGTTGATCAGGTTGTAGTTGAGATCGGTTGATGATTGGGGACGATCCGCGCCCGGCCCCGCTTGCGACTGCGCGCCCAGGACCTCCCGGTCGAGCAAAATACCCGCCCCCAACCCAACCAGGAGCGTCAAAAGAAGCAGACCCGTAATCCAGACCTGCGACCGTGGGTGTTGCATAGCGCCTCCGAGAGCCGGGGGCCCGGTCGATGCCCGGATATGAGGCCCGGCGTATGCGCGACCGGGTAGCCAGGTCGCGCAATGAACGAGGAAAGAACCGTCGATAGCAGCGCGGGCCGCCGCCGGTCCGCTGCCCGATTGGCCGCCGGGCAACCGTTGCACCCCTGCCGCTATCGCATCTCTGATGCCCAGCGATACCGCAATTCATATGCCATGTGTATCCTCTATGCCGGCGGTGCCTCGCGCGAGGCGCAGCACCTCCGGCAACATGGAACAGCACTTCTCCGATAAAGAAAGTAACAAATACATCGCAAGACCGATCTTTGTTGCGAACATTTGTGCTAATATCTGTAACAGGCAAGTTGGCGCTGCTCACGACGAACCAGACGGAGGAGAGAGTATGGACGAGATGCAGATCGAGGACGAAAGCGAGCAGTATACGGCGGACGGTACGGCGCGGGCGGCCTACCGGGCATTTGAGCGGGTCGTCACCGGGCAACCCCGGCGCGAGGCGGCGGCCCAGGACCGGCTGGCGCGGCTGGCCCAGGCCGGCGACCTGGCCGCCCGCAATGCGTTATACCTGCAGATGGAGCCGGTGCTGCTGCGCCTCGCCGCATCTGTGCTGCGCGATATGCGCGCCCACCCGGCGCCGGGCGCCGAGCAGGCCGACGTGCGCCAGGAGATTTTCGTCGCCTTTTGTGCGCTGCTGCGCGACTGGCAGCCGGGGCGGGCACCCTTCGCCGGATATGCCGGCAGGGTGCTGCCCCATCGCCTGCGCCACTACCTGCGCCGCACCCGCCGCCCGCGCGAGACCTCGCTCGACGCGGCGCGCGCTGCCGCCCCGGAGGACGCCGACAACCCCGCCGAACCGGTCGCGCCGCACAGCGACCCGGCGGCCATTTTCGCCACGCGCGATCTCTGCACCACCCTGCTCGACGCGCTCGACCCGCCCGCGCGCCTGCTGGTCGTGCTGCACGTGCTGGAGGGCCGCCCGCTGAGCCAGGCGGCGGCGGCGCTCGGCGTCTCGGAACGGACCGCCTGGCGCATGTACGGGGCGGCGCGGGCGGCCATGCACGCCCGGCTGGTCGCGCTTGCGCCCGCCGCAGACATGGTGTAAGCTAGCGGACGTATATCTACCGGCGCCCCTGCGCCGGACCAACTGTGGAGGGGGAGGTTTTCGCAAATGCTGCTACCGTACCTTGGACTCATCCTGGGCATTGCCGTGATCGTCTACGCGGTGCTGGCCTTCATGGGGTCGAGCGCGCTGGCGTCCGCGCCCGCCGCACTGCGCCGCCCCGGCGATCCACTCTGGTTGGCCGGGCTGGTCCTGCTAGCCCTGGCCCTGCTGCTCGGCTGGGTCGGCTATAGCTTCGAGATCGAGTTGCGCCTGGTGCGCATCCTGATCGGCATCGCCGGTGTGGTCCTGCTGGTGCTGGCCTGGCCGCGCACCACCCGCCCGGCCTGAGTCCCATCTCCGTCCCGGCATCCGGCCCCGCCGCACTCACACTAGCGGGGCCGGAACATCCCCCGGCGCCACGTTCCCCACCTGGTCTGTTTGGCTACTCCTGAGGGCGGTTCTTGTGTAGGACAAATGTCCCCCCGTAGCACATTTATGCGCTTGTGGACTTGCAATTTGCCGCCGTATAGAATATTCTTTCGCGTAACCTTTTTCTCGGTCGCCCAATAATACCTGCGCAACCGAGAGGCCTGCAATCCCCCTTGGACTTGTCCATCCCCAGGATGATTGCGCCCGGTTACAGGTAGTTCGGCCTACGCTCTCGATTCCATCCGCAAGAAAAAGAAGGAGATCTCGCATTGTTCCAGCACAAATGGATGCGCCTGATCGGCCACCGGCGCGCTATCCTCGGCCTCGTCCTGATGCTGGCGGTTGCCGCCGCAGCGGTGATGCTGCCGGGCAAGCAAAGCCCCGCCGTCAGCCCGTTGGCCCCCCTGGGC
>CBJNAR010000559.1:0-3686 GCA_966434075.1 uncultured bacterium | reverse complement strand
CACCGCCATCCAGGTGTTTGGCGGAACATATGGGCGCGCGGGCGGCGGCCGGCTGATTTTCCATCTGAAGAGCGACCCGACGGCGACGGTGGATCTGGTCACGCAGGTCCTCGACGCGGCGCAGTTACAAGGCGATAGCTACTGGGCGATCACCTTTCCCCCGATTCCGCAGGCACAAGGCCGCCGTTTCTACTTTTATCTCGAAGCGCCCGCCGCTAGGCCGGACCAGGCCGTGACGGTCAGCTATAGCCCGGCGGACCTCTATCCGGCGGGCACTCGCGTCGCGGCGGACCGGCCGGCCACCGGCGATCTCGTCTTTCGCGTGCTGGCCGCCCCACCGGCGGGCAGTCCCTTCTACGACGGCATGCAGGCCGGCCCGCCGGGCACGACCGGCATCTTCGAAAACACCCGCGCCCTACCCCGCGCCTGGCTGGCCCACCGCGCCGAAGTTGAACCTGATGAGCAACGCCGCCTGAATCGTTTGAGTGATCCGGAGTTTGATCCCGCAGGCACCGTGCTGCTGGCCGCGCCCCTGCCCGCAGCCGCTACGCTACCGGGTGGTGCGGGGATTCCCGCCGGCGACTCAGTTACCATTACAGAGTATGCGCCGGAAGCGGTGGATATTCAAACCCACAGTTCCGCTTCCGGCGTGCTCATCTTAGCCGATCAAGCGTTCCCAGGATGGGAAGTGACCGTTGACGGCAGCGCGGCACCTATCTTGACCGTCGATTACACGCTGCGCGGGGTCTATCTGGCGCCGGGCGAACACCGGGTCCGTTTCGCGTACCAGCCCTGGTCGTTCCGCTTGGGGGCCGCGCTGACCGGGCTCGGTATGCTCATACTGCTGGCGCTTGGCCGGTGGCGTGCCTCAGGGGCGAACCAGGCGCCCGACAACGCGCTGGAGAGCCGCCGATAATCAGTTGGCCGATTTATGCTTGTGGATCTATTGCCTGACGGATGATACCTGGGCCGCCACCGCGTCGACGAGTGCGACGTGACGACGAGCGCCTGACGATTTGTCAGTGCTTTGCTTGAGGGGATGATTGCCACTATGACTTCGCGCTCCATTCAAGCCTCAATTCTCGCACTTATAGATTCGAATCCAACTATGCGCCAGCAAGCCGCTAGCGAATTGGCTAAAGCGGGAAGCGCAGCGATCCCCTACATACTCCAGGCGAAAAGAAATGCGGACGCAGAATTGCACAGCAAGATTGTCCAACTCTTATGCCACAAGCGATTCCTGCAACCGTTGATTGATGCACTAGCAACCGCGGATTCTCACGACCGTGCGATGATTGTTTCGTTTCTCCGCGCGCATGAGGATACACAGATTGCCGAGCCTCTTTTTCGCGCCTGGCAAGCCCGCGCACGTGAAATCGAGGCGAATGAGCTAGATGATTGGAGCGCTCATGAACTTCTGGGTGAACTCACTCTTATCCCCGACTACAGCTTGGCATTAGTCGAACGGGGTCCGCAGGTTGTCGAGTGGCTGATACAGGCGCTTCACAGTAACAGCGTAGTCCAGCGCATTGGGGCGCTGGATCTTTTACAGGCAATCAAAGATCCACGCTCGGTAGGTCCGATCCTGGATCGTCTGCTTGATCAGGATGCTCGCGTGCGGGTGCAGGCAATTCTCGCGGTGGCGGAGTTGGCTAGCAAAGGGTTCGTTACCGGCCAGGATGCGCAGGTTGCCCTGATCCCACTGCTGGATGATCCGGATGATGTGGTACGAGAGTATGCGCTTGAAACTGCAAATCACCTAAAGACTTTATTGGGATGAGAATGGTACGCGTCATTAGGGCGTGAATAAAGGGCCGCTGGCATTGCACCGGCGGCCCTTCATCTATGCTCTATTTGCTCAGCTACTGGCTGACCAGGGCCTCCTTACTGACCACTGACCACTGACCACTGACCACTCGTCACCCGAGCTTTTGCCCGCAGTTCTGACAGAACTTGGCGCCGGGGGCGACTTCGGCGTGGCAGTTGGGGCAGGTGGGCTTGGTCGCCAGGTTGTAGCCGCACTCCGGGCAGAAGCGGGAGCTCGCCGGGATCTGCGCGTGGCAGTTGGGGCAGGTGATCTGCGCGGCCATGGCCGCCGAGGCTGCGCCCGCCGTGGCCGGCGTGACGTTGGCCGTACTCTGGCTCTGCGGCTGCTGCTGTTGCTGCGGCTGCTGGAAGGCGCCTTGCAGGCTCTGGCCGATGGCCTGGGCCATGCCGAGGCCGAGGCCCGCGCCCGCGCCGAGGCCCAGGCCCGTCTCGGCGGCGCCGCCACCTCCGCCGCCCTGGCCGATGTTGCCCATGGCCTGGGCCGCCTGGAACTGCATGTACTTGTTCATGTCGCCCACCGCGCCCATGCTGGTGCGCTGGTCGATGACCCGCTGCACTTCCTCCGGCGGGGTGATCGCCGTGATGAAGAACTGCTTGAGTTGCAGGCCCAGGTTGGCAAAATCGTCGGCCACGGTGGCGCGCATCGCGGCGCCCAGTTCGTTGTAGTGGCTGGGCAGGTCGAGCAGCGTCTTCATCGTCTCGCCCAGCGTGTCGTTCAGGCGGGAGACGATGATGCTGCGCAGGTAGCCTTCGATGTCCGCCCGCTCGAAGATGCCCTGCGTGCCCACGATCTTCGTCACGAACTGCTGCGGATCGCCCACGGCCATCGTATAGGTACCGAAGGCGCGCAGGCGGACCATGCCCAGTTCGCTGTCGCGGAAGACGACCGGCTCGGTGGTGCCCCACTTCATGTCGCGGATATCCGCCATGTTCACGAAGTAGACTTCGGCCTTGAACGGGCTGTTGCCCCCGAACGGGATGTTAATGAGGTTGCTGAGGATCGGGATGTTCTGCGTGCTCAGGGTGTGGCGACCGGGGCCGAGCACGTCGAGCGCCTTGCCGTCGCGGAAGAAGACCGCCACCTGGCTTTCGCGCACGATCACCTGGGAACCTAGCTTGAAATCACCGGAGCCGTAGGGCGGCTCACGGTGCACGATTGAGGTACCTGTGGGATCGAGAAATTCCACAATATCGAGTATCGCCATTGTATCCTCCCTTATGATCTCCCTGCCGGGATAATCAGCTTTCGAGCGCGCCGCCGCCGGGCGACCCGGCGAGCGGTTGGCCGCGCACATCGGTCACGCCGGCGCCGGGTTCCTCGGTGCCGAGCGTATCACTCTCGTTCGTGTCCTCGCGGAGGGTGGTGCCCGCCGTCGCCTTGCTGCTATAGGGCGCGCCGTCCGGGGCAGCAGGCGCAGCGGGGCCGGAGTCCGAGTCGCGCGCGCAGTCATCGCTCATCGCCGGGTACCTCCGAGGCCGCCACGGTTACTGGCCGCTGCCGCCATAGCCGGGGTCGCTGGGACCGCCGGTGGGCGGGCCGTTGACATCGCTGGGGCCGCTCGTGCGCCCGGCATCGCGGTTGCCCACGGGGGGCAGTTTGCCGGTCTCGCCGCTGATCGGCGGCGCGGGCGGCGCCGAATCGAGCCGCCGGGTCGCCTCTTCGGTCCCGCCGCCCATGTTGGGCGGGGTGTAGGGCGGGGGCGCGGCGGGCTGGCCGCCCGATTGCGGGCCGGAGTACGGCTGATAGGGCTGGCCGCCGCCCGGCTGCTGGGCCGGATAGGTGGGCGGGCCGCCGCCCGGCTGCGGGCCGGAGTAGGCCGGCTGGCCGCTGCCCTGTTGCGGCCCGGCATAGGGCTGGT
>CBJNAR010000558.1:0-3694 GCA_966434075.1 uncultured bacterium | reverse complement strand
CGATCTCCCCGCGCGAGAGTTGCTCACCCTGCTGGAAGACCCCGGCCTGCCGTCGAGCCTGGTGCTCGATTGCTGCCACGCGGGCGCGATTGGCGATCCGCAGGACTGAGAGGTTGTGAAACAAACCCCCAGGCACGAAATGGAGGAGGCCCAAACCACAAGATGTTGTGGTTATATGGGCATACTAACCACTACCTGTTGTGGCCCCGGTAGCATCGGGGGGTTTGTTTCACAACCTCTGACGCCTCGTAGCGGCGCAATCCACGCTGAGGCCGGCCCGGCCCAGGAGGACGTATGATCCGGATCAAGAATGTGCAGATTATCTGCGCGGCGCTCGCCGATCAGGCGGCGCATGAAGAGGCCGCCGGGGGCATTTTCACCGAGCAACTCCTGGCGGTACTGACCGCGCCCACCGGGGCCAGTCTGCTCAAATTGCCGCTCGATCTCGACGCCTGGCACCGCGCCCTCCCCGACGATTTGCTGGCGCAGGGGGTGGCGATCATCGACTCGCGGGACGCCCTGGTCGGCAAGCAGGCCGAGCGGGGGCAGGCCGTCCCGGCGGGATCGGGAGGGCACGCCCGGCAGCAAACCGCGCGGGCTTAAGGCGCGCCTCCATCCCTACCTTTCCGGCGCGAACCAGATATGCCGGCATGCCGGCGGCGGGTGGCCCACAGGGTGGCCGGACTGCGGTATAATGCATGCAAGAAGCAGTGCCGGCCCTCCACCCTATCCGTTCCCCACTTGGCCCGAAAACCGTCTCGCTCAGCTTTACCATGGTTGCCCTGGTCGTAAGGCGGTGCGCCGCATCGGCCCGGCGCGGGCGGATCTGCTTCGCGTGTGCTGGCCCGGTATGATCGGCGCGGTCTCATACCGGCACCGAAAAGGAGCGATGCGCTGTGAAATACTTCGTTACCGGGGCAACGGGCTTTATCGGGGGGCGGGTGGTGCGGCAATTGCGGGCGGCCGGGCATGAGGTCGTCACCGTGGCCCGCAACCCGGCCAAAGCGGGCGACCTGGCCGCGCTCGGCGTGGATGTCCGGCCCGGCGACATCACCGAGCGGGCCACGCTGCGTGAGCCGATGACGGGCGTGGACGGTGTGTTCCATATCGCCGCCTGGTACAAGATCGGGGCGCGTGATAAGTCGCCGGCCAGGCCGACCAACGTCGAGGGCACGCGCAACGTGCTGGAAACGATGCGCGACCTGGGCATCCCCAAGGGGGTCTACACCAGCACGTTGGCCGTCTTCGGCGACACCCACGGGGTGACCGCCGACGAGAACTATCGCGCGGGCGGCCCCTGGTTGAGCGAGTACGACCACACCAAGTGGCAGGCGCATTATGAGGTGGCCGAGCCGCTGATGAAGGCGGGCCTGCCGCTGGTGATCGTCCAGCCGGGGCTGACCTACGGGCCGGGCGATACCAGCGCCGTGCATGACACTCTCGTGCGGTATCTCCAGGGCAAGCTGCCGATGGCTCCGCAGCGCACTACCTTCTGCTGGGGCTACGTCGATGACGTTGCGCAGGGGCATATCCTGGCGATGGAGCGGGGCCGGCCTGGCGAGAGCTATATCATCGCCGGCTCGCCGCACACTTTCATCGAGGCGCTGACTCTGGCCCAACAGATCAGCGGCGTTCCCGCGCCCCGGCAGCACCCACCGCCCGCCCTGCTCAAGGGGCTGGCCGCCGTGATGGGCGTGGTGGGCGCGGTCGTGCCCCTGCCCCAGGATTATACCGCCGAGAGCCTGCGCAGCATCGCCGGCGTGACCCAACTCGCCACGAACGCCAAGGCGCGGCGCGAACTGGGCTACAACCCGCGCCCGCTGGCCGACGGCGTGGCCGAGACGCTGGCGGCGGAGATGGCGGCGCTGGGCATGCCCGCCCCGAAGCCTGCGGCGAGCGCGCGGTAACGCGCCGGGGACTATCGCCGGAGCGCACCGGCACCGGCGCGCTCCGGATCGCCGAGCGCGATCTGGTGCTTCGTGCCGGGCAGAGTGGCCCGATGCCCCGGCGCTCATGTTGCTTTAATTTCGGAGATCATCCAATCGAACACGGCAAGGAACTGTTGTATACGCGACGGCTCTGCCAAGGTTTGCAGGGGAATGCTTGGGCGACGGGTGATCGTATTGGCCGCAAGAGTGAGGCCTGGAATGGCGTTCAACCGCTGGAGCACCGCCAAGCGCCCGGCGTCGGTAGCGAAAGGCCCGGCCATATACTGAAACTGAATATCCACCCGCCCATAAGTCCAGACGCCCATCAGCCAGTATGTGGTGCCTTTATAATCAAGCAATGGAAAAAACGATCCATCTTTCTTGCCCTTCCCGAACCAGATCCGCAAGCCGTGGGCTTTAGCCCAATCGAGGATCTGTCGGGCAACATGGGCAGCCTCGTCACCTTTTCGTGCTGTAAGCTCCTGGAAAAAGCCGTCTTCATCCCATTGCCGGATATCCGCGTCGCCGGCGGTTTTCTTCTGCTCCGCGTTTGCCGTTTGCCCAACGACCCGAGGAACCAGGGTCTTCAAGTTCTGTCCTACATATTGGCGGATTTCAATCGCCAACACCTCTGCCGGGTCCATCTGTCCGTTCAGGAACTCGACCACGCGGCGCAGTTCTTGTGGGATGATATCTGCAACAAACACAAGCCGCACCTTACCCGCCTGCAAATTCGTTTTGACTCCCTGCCAAAACTGTGCCGGGTCGGCTTCACCGCCTAACAGGTTGCGTAGTTCCTGATCAGGATCGTCGCCACGCTGCCGGCAGGTTGTTTCAAACGTCGTCCGGATCGCCTCGACCGGCCAATAGAGAACAGCATTAGCCGCATAATCGAGCATTTGCCCTATCACTTCACGCCGGATGCGGGTGTCGGTACTACGCTTAACTTCTACGATGGTGGGTATGGCATCCTGATCCAGGAACAGATGATCAATGGCCCACCGGCCCGCGCCGTCGGCGTTCGTGGCTAACGGCATCTCACGTGAGACGAGTAACCAGCGTCGTGGGGCATTGGGATCTATTTGATCGCCGGCTAACAATCTCGGGTATTGTGCGAGCAGTTCTTGCAGTAATGATTCCGAATTATAAACCTGTTGCCGCATTTCCACGAGGTTCCCGTTGTCTTGTAGCAGAAAGATACCCGCGTCCACCCGTTATTCCTCCGTGAACAGGTTACCGTCGCTTGAGAGAATCGAGCCATGGCACATGAGAGCGCCGCACGCCTGTCCAGGGCACAAAGAACCGCCGGGCGCCGGTAACTTGGGCGATACTGACGCTCGGCGGTAGGGCTGCACAACCGAGACTAGACGCCGCGCCGGTCGACGCGCCGTTCGGGGCCGGGGCCGGCGCTGGTGTCCAGGTTTTCGTCCCCGGTCATGGTCATTTCGGGCTGGGCGGGCGGGTGGCCCTCGTGGGGCTGGGCGCCCGCCTGAGCCGGAACCTGGCCCATCTTACCCGCGCTCACGTCGTCTTCGGTGGCCGAACTGACCTGGACCTGGCCGGTGATGGGGCTGATGTGCGGGCGCTGGGTGCTGGCGGTGGCCGTGGCAAGCAGTTGCGAGCGCCCGCCCGCGCTGAACTCCAGGTTACGCATGTAGCCCACGCGTGCCCCGTCGTCGATGATCACGCCGCCCCCAGCCCGGTTGCCCTGCGCCGGAAACGCGCCCAGGCTATTGCGGGGCACGCCCTTCTCGGCCCAGTCGGGC
>CBJNAR010000557.1:0-3711 GCA_966434075.1 uncultured bacterium | reverse complement strand
GCCGCGACGGCCATCAGGCGGTTATCGCCGGCTGACGGATTCGGGCTGGGCACTTGGCTCCAGGCGCTCCCGTCCCAGTGCAGGATCAGGCTCTGGCGCCCGGCTTCTCCGTAACCCACCGCCCAGACATCGTTCGCCGCACGGGCCGCCACGCCGCGCAAGACATTGTGAGAGGTAGTGAGAACCGGGTTGGGCGGGGTGCGCCAGGCGAACCCGCAACTACCGGTGGATGTGTGGGTGGCGCTGGTCATATCCAGGCCGGTCGCCGGGCCGACGGGGGCCGCCCCGGCGGGCGTAAGGCCGGCATTGAGCGCCAGTCCGAGACCGGCTAGCGCCAGCACGACAACCACGAGCACAGAATAATATAACCAAGGGCTGCGACGCATGGTAGGCTCCTAATATTTATGAAACAGGGAACAGTGATCTGGGGAACACCAGGTTGCGGTACTGATCAGCCTGGTGCTGCTAAATCATACTAAAAGTCGATCTGTTTTGCAATCCCTCGGCTTGGAGCCGTAGAATGCCGTGGCCGTTGTGCAGCCGGTGAATATCGCTGTCCGGCCGGTCCGGTTAGTTTGGGGATCCGCACCGGACTCAGAATGGGCCGGGCGGCTGCGGGTCCACGGGACTCGGTTCCCCCGGCTCGGGGTACGCCCGCACGCGGTCCAGCGCGAAGGCGATCATGTCCACCGTCTCGCCCACGTCCTCGGCCAGGGCGCGGTCGATCAGCGGCGCCCAGCGCCGGCCCAGCACGCCCCGCGCCCACCGGCAGGCGGCCGGCTTCGACACAATGGTGCCGAACTGTAGCGTGTAGAACATGCGGCAGATCGTCATCACGACATAGCCCTGGTAGCCCTGGTGGCGCAAGGGCCGCGGGTCGGCGCGCAACCCGGCCAGCCACCCCCGCGCCATCGCCAGCACCGCCCGCCGCAGGTCGTCGGGCGGCACCGGGTCGATCTGCTCGCGGATGGGCGGCCCGGCCAGCGTGATGCCGTGCTCGCGCAGCACATGGCGCTGGACAACCCCGCTGCTGTCCTGGGCCTCCACGACCAGTCGCTCGCCGCGCTGGATGCTGGGGTAGCGGGCGTCCGCAGGGCCGTACCGCCGCAGCGCGCGCTGCGGCATATACGTCACCTCCAACTCCGAGCCCCACGGCACGTACCGGGTCGCCAGGTCGCTGTGCAACGCCTGCAACGCCGCCGTCTGCGCGTCCGTCAACTCCCCGGCTGTCACCACGACCGCGTCAATATCGCTGCGATGGGGCGTGAAATCGCCCAGTGCCAGCGACCCGTACAGGTACATGCCGTGCAAGTCCGGCCCCAGGATGCGCTGCACCCCCGCCAGCAACGCGCCCAGCACCTCGTTGACTGCCGCATAAGGCGTCGGATTCCCCACCGGTCCGCTCATACCCTCGACCCCCTTCCCACAACCTCGCATCGAGTCTACCACACCCATCAACCCCCGCCCAGCCCGGTAGCCCGGAGGCTCAAGCCTCCGGCTAGCGCTACGAAGCCCGCCTGCGCGGCCTGTCTTCCCTATCCCAGCCCGCGCAGGCGGGCTTCGTAGCGCTAGCGCGCTCGTTCATGGGCCGGGCGAGGCCGCTCCCGCGCGATGACCGGCTCCCGCCCCCGAAGCACCTGACCACTGACCACTGACCACTGACCACTGACCACTGACCACTGACCACCGACCACCGACCACTGACCACCGCCCCCTCGTCCCCAACCGGCGTCTTATGCTATACTGAGGACGCCATGGTTGATTTCGCTGCTACGTCCTCCTCAGCCCTCCTGGCGCGGCAGCTTGCTCCCTATGTGCCGCGCTGGCTGGGCCCGCGCCTGCCGCTGCCCGCCGGCTACCGCGAGACCAGCGCGGCCACCGTGCTCGTCGCCGACCTGCAAGGCTTCACGGCCCTGACCCAGGCTCTGGCCGCCCAGCCCGCCGGGGCCGAGGAGTTGCGCGCCGCGCTGGAACGCATCTACACCCCGCTGATTGCCGCCGTCCACGCCCACGACGGCGACGTGATCAAATTCACCGGCGACGGCGTGCTGGCCGCGTTCCCCGACGACATCACGGCGGCGCGCGCCGCCCACGCCATGCTCGCCGGGCTGGACCCGGTGATCGAAACCCCGGCCGGCGCCCACCCGCTGGTACTGCGGCTTGGCATGGGCCGCGGCCAGCTCACGTGGGAGATCGTCGGCACGCCCGACCTCGGCCTCTACTGGGTCGCGTCCGGCCCGGCGCTCGACAGCGCGCTGGCCGCCGAAGCCGGGGCCGCCGGATTGCGCCCCGCGCCCGCTGGGCACATGCCCACCTGGACACCGCCGCCCCCCGGCGAGGTGCCCGCCGCCGCGGACTCGCTGGCGCCCTATTTACCCGGCGCCATCGTGGCGCGCATGGCCGGCGGCCTCAGCGGCTGGGTGGGCGAGTTCCGCACGCTCACCGCCGCCTTCGTCGCCCTGCCCGCGGAGGGCGACCTGCAAACTCTGGTGGAACGTGCCCTGCCGCTGGTAGCCCGGTTCGGCGGCCGCCTTAACGAGGTCGAGGTGGGCGACAAGGGCCGCCTGCTGGTCATCTTGTTCGGCGCGCCGGTGGCCCACGGCGACGACGCGGCCCGCGGGGCGGGCTGCTTGCTGGCCCTGCGCGAAGCCGGCATCCTCGCCCGCGGCGGCATGGCCGTTGGCATGCAATACGTCGGCACGGTGGGCGCGCCGGGCGTCGCGCGCTGCACCTACACTGCCCTCGGCCCGGAGATGAATCTGGCCGCCCGGCTGATGCAGGTCGCCGTCCCCGGCGAGATCCTGATCAGCAGCCGCGTCTGGACGGCGCTCGGCCTGCGCTTCGTCTGCCGTGAGCGCCCGGCCTTGCCGGTCAAGGGCTGGACCGCGCCAGTGCCCGTGGCCCGCCTGGAAGCGCCGGAGGACGCCGCCGGGGTGCCCGCCATCGGCGACCCGCTGGGCCGCGACAGCGAACTGGCCCAGGCCGCCGCCGTCATCGCCGGGGCGCGCGCCGGACCGCCGGGCCTGCTGCGGCTGGTGGGCGAGGCGGGCATCGGCAAGAGCCGCCTGGCGACCACCATCAGCAACCGCGCGGCGGGGACGGGCTGGCGGGTGCTGCTCGGCGGCGGGCGCCCCGACCGGCACAGCGTCCCGTACTGGCCCTGGCAGGCGCCCCTGGCTGTGTTCATCACCGGGCGCCCGGAAGCCCCGCTCACCTGGCCCGCCGTGGAGGCCGCCGTGGCCCGCTGGGCGCCCGCCCGCCAGGCCGACGCGCCCCTGCTGGCCGATCTGCTCGGTGTATCGCTGCCTGCCGCGCAAGCCGGCCCGGATGCCGCGCCCGCGCTCGACCCGGCCACGCGGGCGGGCGCCACGCGCACCCTGCTGGCCGCCCTTATCGCCGGGGCCGCCCGCACCCAGCCACTGCTCATCTGGCTCGACGATTTCCATTGGGCCGACCCGCTCTCCTGGGACCTGGTCCGCGACCTCGCCGCCGCCACGCCGCCGGGCGGACCGCTGGTGCTGCTGCTGTCGCACCGGCCCTTCGACGCGCCGCCGCCTGCCTTGGTCGCGCTGCCGCCCCACCTGGCGTTCGACCTGCGCGAACTCGACTCCGAGGCTGCCGCCGCCCTCGTGCGCCAGCGCGCCACCCTGCCCCCGTCTGTCGTCGCCGAGATTGTCACCCGCGGCCAGGGCCATCCCTTCTTCCTGGAGG
>CBJNAR010000556.1:0-3711 GCA_966434075.1 uncultured bacterium | reverse complement strand
GCCCATCTGCCGGGCCAGGTCGGTGCCGCTCACATAGGTCCAGCGCTCGATGCTCGCGTTCCAGGCATCGGCGGTCTCGCGCAGGTAGGGCGCCAGGTCGGGCTCGCCGCAGGACTCGGCCAGTTCGGCGGCGACCAGCAGCGCCGCGATCTCGGCGCCCAGCGTGAAGGCCGTGTAGCCCGCGTCCTCCTCCCAGCGGTCCTCCTGCGTCACCGGCCCGTTGCGCACGATGTAGCTCGCCGCCCGGCGCACCATGGGCCAGAGCGCGCGCCAGTCCGACCCGGTCAGCGCCCCCTCCCGTTGCGCCAGGTGCAGGAACAGGATCGGCAGGGCCGTTTCGTCCAGTTGGATGCCGTTCCAGTAGGGCGTGCTGTCGATCCACATATTCTGCGCCCAGTGGCCGTCGACCTCCTGGGTGGCCTGGAAGTATTGCAGCACCCGCGCCGCCTCCGGCAAGCTGCCCGCCGCCAGCAGGCCACCCGCCGCTTCCACCAGATCGCGCGGCCAGACCAGGTGGTAGCCGCCCATGTCGTGGTCGCCCTTGGCGAAGCCCCAGGGAATGCTCAGGCTGGCGATAAACGCCCCGGCGAAGTTCTTGTCCTCGTGCATGCGCAGCACCGCCGCGCTCACGGCATAGAGATCGCGCGGCCCCTTGCCGGGGTCGGGCACGGGGTGCAGCGTGCGCTGCCAGTGCTGCCATTCCTCGACGTAGTGCCGGGCCGTGGTGGCGAAGTCCTGCTTGAGGCTGGACCGCGCCCGGTGGCCCGCCTCCGCCGGGTTCACGCCGAAGGCCAGCACCAGGGTGAACACGCCGCCGCAGGCCACCAGGTCGATTTCGCCGGTGAGGGCCACGTTGCCGTTCTCGGCTCGATCATAGAGCCAGGTGAGTTGCCGGTGCTGTTGCAGATCCTGCCAGCCGTCGGACACGCCCACGAAGCCCGCCGACCCGCGCAGCCAGGGCGTCGAGCAGACCAGCGCCAGCGCCAGCCCGCCCCGCTCGGCAAACAGCATCGGTACGCCCTTGTGATCGCCCACCCAGGCCGTATTGCCCGCGCCCTGGTTGCCCAGGTGCGGCGCCAGCAGCGCATAGAGCCGGTAATCGGCCAGGTGGCCCTGCAACGGCACAAAGCGGGTGTGCTGCAACACGGCGTCGCGCGAGGGATCGGCCACGATTTCCTTCTCGATGCGGTAGCGCCCGTCCTCGGCGACATTGGTCAGGTGATAAGCGGGCACGCCGGGCGCCGCCGTGGTCACCGTGGACCGGGTGTGGCGCTTCTCCTCCGAGAAATAGGCCTCGCCGTCGGTCACGATCAGCCCCAGGTCGCGGGTGCAGGCCTGGTCCACGCGCGGATAGTAGATCTCATTGAAGATGCCGTGGCTCAGGGTGAACCAGACACGGCTGCCGGCGTCCAGCGCCGTGCCCACGCCGGTCTTGGCGCTCGAAGTCCAGCGCGCCGGGATGCCCGGCCAGCCCGGCGCGTCATGTGTCGCATTATCCATCGCTGTCAGGGTCCAACCTCGCGCCGCCGGGAGCGGGGCGCCGCCCCCGGCCAAATATGTCGCGGCGGGTGCCTGCTACCCTGCCGCGAACCCCGTTTCTGTAGGGGCCGGTTTCAAACCGGCCCGCGCCCCTACCGCGAACCCCGCCGCGGTAGGGGCCGGTTTGAAACCGGCCCGCGCGGCTATTTGCGGTTCAACAACACCCCCAGCACCAGCGCCGCCAGGCCGCTCCCGGCTAGGGTCGCCCAGCGGCCCTTGGTGGTCATCCAGAGTTGCAGGCTGTTGTTGGTGGACCGGTCGTCGAAAGTGCCGTGCGCGCCGTGGTCGCCGGGCACCGGCTCCCAGAGGTTGTTCGGCTGGTCGGGGTCGCGCGGCTCGTTGGTCTGCTGCGATTTGTAGCCGGTCTGGCCGAGGTACCAGTCGCCGAAGCCGGGCACGAACTTGTTAGCCCAGACCACGATGCTGGTCGAGGCGCCGACATCCACCGACCGCTCGTAGTGGTGCGCGGCCCAGTAGATCGCTTCCGCCGCGACCTCGGGCTGGTAGATCGGCGGCACCGGCTGGGCCTTGTTCGGCAGCCGGCTCTTGACCCAGCCGAACTGCGGCGTATTCAGCGCGGGCATCTGCACCATGGTGATCTTCACGTTGCTCTTGTCGTGGATCAACTCGGCGCGCACCGACTCGGTGAAGCCCTGGATGGCGTGCTTCGAGCCGCAGTATGCCGATTGCAGCGGGATGCCGCGATAGGCCAGCGCCGAGCCGACCTGCACGATCATGCCGTGGTCGCGCGGCAGCATCCGCTTCAGCGCGGACATGGTGCCGTAGACGTAGCCTAGATACGTCACTTCGGTCACGCGCTTGAACTCACGGGCGTTCATCTCCTTGAAGGGCGAGAACACCGAGGTCATGGCGTCGTTGACCCAGATGTCGATGGGGCCGAAGGCGTCCTCAGTCGCCTGCGCCGCCGCCTCGACCGCATCGGCGTCGGCCACGTCGGTCGGTAGGACAATGGCCTGGCCGCCCAGGCCTTCGACTTCGCGCTTGGCCGCGTCCAGGCCGTCGGTGCCGCGCGCTACCAGCCCGATGTGCGCGCCATGCCGCGCGAACTCGCGCACCGTGGCCCGCCCGACTCCCGCCGCAGCGCCGGTAATGACTACAACTTCGGGTTTGTGTTCTGCGATGCTCATGGTTTGCGGCAGCTCTTGAAGTAGCCGCCTGCTCCTTTCACTATCCTTGCTCGATCAACAATTATTGCGACTTCCACAAGGCCGCCCAACCGCCGCCGAACTGCCTCGTCACGCCGCCACCCAGGCGGGCGCAGAAGATCAGGATCACCCCGGCGATCATGCTGTTCACCGTGGCGACGGTGGGGAAGCCCAGCACCCAGGGTGCGATCAGCAGCCAGAGGCCGATGGGCAGGTTGACCCAGCGCACGGGCCGGGTGATCTCCGACGCGGCGATGATGGCGAAGGCGGCGGCCAGCGGCCCCGCGATGCGGTCGCTGGTCCGCGCCGGGTCGCCATAGCCCAGCACCGCCGGGGCCGCCATCAGCCAGATGCCCACGGCGGCGTTCACGATTTGCGGCCACATGCTACTCCCCTCCCGCGTGCACAGGTTGCTTCTCAGCCCGCGCGTCGCCGTCCTGCGTATCGCTATTACCCCAGAAAGCGTGCCACACCGACCGGCCCGCGGCGTGCTCGCGCTTCAGATACTGCAAACTCGCCAGCAACTCGTCCATCGCCGGGCCGATCATGTTCAGCGAGATAAACGCCGAGGTCAGGCAGAGCGTGCACCAGGCATGGAACAGCACCGGCTGCAAGATCACCAGCGTCACACTGGCCGCGCCAAACGGCCCGACGAACAGCCCAAATAGGATCACCAGCCAGGGCCGCCGCCGCCAGCGCCCCGGTCCCCCGATCGCGCCGGTGACGATGTCCAGCAGGTAGCCGAGCGCGCCCAGGAAGGCGTCGGGCACCGGCAGCAGGCGCGACACGCTCGAATGCAAGATGCGCTCGCTGCCGTCGCCGAAGAACGGCTCCCACACCGTGGCGAACACGCCCCACTGGTACAGCGCCAGGTACATGGCGATGGCGAACCCGACCCCCGCCAGCACGATAATCGGCCACCGCTCCGACCAGGCGGACGGGTTATACTCCCAGCCGGGCGGTATCTGTTGTTTCTCCATAAACGATCCAATCCTTATCTAACGAT
>CBJNAR010000555.1:0-3712 GCA_966434075.1 uncultured bacterium | reverse complement strand
TTCCCTCCATAGCCATTACTGCGATTATACCGCGGAATCCGCTCAGCAGATAGCATCCGCTCCCAAAAGGCGTGTGTGGGTCATAGGGCCGAGGGTGGCCGAATGCATGAGCGCTAGTCCGCCCGGCGCCCGATTGGCCCGGTGCGCAGGCGTGTGCTATAATTGGGGTATCTATCCCGTTCCGCCGCAGATTATCCGGCGCTAGTTATTCCGAATTTGAGGTGCTATTCCATGCCAAGCGAGCAGATCAAACCGCAGTTGCTCAAGGGGTTCCGCGATTTCTTGCCGGCCCAGATGATCCTGCGCCAGCATATCATGAGTACCTTGCGGGAGATCTTCGAGAAGCATGGGTTTGCGCCGCTCGACACGCCCGCGCTCGAATACCTGGAGACGCTGACCGGCAAGTACGGCGAAGAGGAGCGGCTGCTCTACCGCTTCCAGGACGCCGGAGGCCGCGATGTCGGCCTGCGCTACGACCTGACGGTGCCCCTGGCGCGCGTGGTCGGCCTCTACCAGAACAATATCGTCTTCCCCTTCAAGCGCTATCACATCGCGCCGGTCTGGCGGGCGGAGAAGCCGCAGCGCGGCCGCTACCGCGAGTTCTACCAGTGTGACATCGACATCGTCGGCACGTCGAGTATGCTCGCCGACGCCGAGATCCTGTCGATCTTGAGCGAGGCGATGGACACGCTGGGCTTCACCGGCTACAGTATTCTGCTGTACAATCGCAAACTCATGGCGGCCATGGCCCGCGTCGCCGGGGTGCCAGCCGACCAGGCGGGGTCGATCTATCGCGCCATCGACAAGTTGCCCAAGATCGGGCCGGAGGGCGTGCTGAGCGAGATGGACCGCTACGGCGTGCCCGCCGACGCGGCCAGGCGCGCGCTCGACTTCGCCACCGCCGACACGGGTCTGGACAACCTCGCCTTGCTGGACCGCCTGCAAACGCGCCTGGCGGACGATCCCGCGGCCCTGGAAGGCGTCCACGAGTTACGCGAGATCGTGGAGTATCTCGGCGCGCTGACGCCCTCGGCGGGGCGCGTGCGGGTCGATCCGACGCTGGCGCGCGGCCTCGATTATTACACCGGCCCCATCTGGGAGATCCACGTCGAGGAGCCGAAGATCGGCTCGCTGGGCGGGGGCGGGCGCTACGACCGGCTGGTCGGCATATTCAGCGGTCGCGACCTGCCCACCACCGGCAGCGCGCTGGGCCTGGAGCGCATCATCGACGTGCTCGACAGCCTGGGCATGGTCAATGTGCCGGCCAGCGTGAGCAAGGTTATGGTCGCGCCGTTCAACCGCGAGGTGCTGCCGCAGGCGCTGCACCTGCTGTCCGAGATCCGCCACGTCGATATCCCGTCCGAGATCTACCTCAATCCGGGCGATAAGCTGGGCAAGCAACTCCAGTACGCCGACCGGGCCGGCATCCCGCTGGCCGCCATCGTCGCGCCCGACGAACTGGCCCGCGGCGAGGTGGTGCTCAAGAACCTCAAGACCCAGGTGCAACAGACTCTCCCGCGCCGCGGCTTTGCCAACGCCGTCGTGGACTACCTGGCCGGCCTGGACGGATAGTACCCCTCACACAGATTCTGCGAGGCGGCGGGCCGGTTTGAAACCGGCCCCTACACCGCGAGCGGAAGGATTCTGCGAGGCGGCGGGCCGGTTTGAAACCGGCCCCTACACCGCAAAATCATGGTGACCGGCTACTGGCCCGCTCCCGCGAATAACAGCCCGCACCGGACGCTACGCAAGCGGCGTCCGGTTTGCTTTCACTACCTCTCTGCTGATGTAGGGGCCGGTTTGAAACCGGCCCGTGCCCCATCAACCCCTCGCCTCGGCCCGCTGTAGGGGCCGGTTTGAAACCGGCCCGCGCTCCGGCTGATCCTCCAAGATCCGACCAAAGACTGAGGTAATACGGACATCCGAAATATCGCTTTTTTGGTATAATATAGAACTGTTAACGTAAACGTTAGGGTTTGACCCCGGCGCCGTAAGCCGCGAACCCGCATGTAAAGGATGGATTTCTCTTGGCGAAGAAACTGATCTCCTACGGCAGCGCCCTGGCGTGGCCCGCCCGTAGGACCCTGCCGGCGCCTCGCCCGGTCGCCGCGCCGGACGCCCCCGAGCAAGCCCCCGCAGCCGATGCGCCGCTCACCGCGACCGAGCGCAAATCGATCCGCAGCCGGGTCATGAACCTGGCCTGGCCCTCGATTGTCGAGAACTTCATGCAGACCATGATCGGGGTGGTGGACACGGCGCTGGTCGGTCATCTGAGCACCGACGCCCTGGCCGGGGTGGGCGGCGCCCAGCAGATCGCCTGGCTGGTCACGACGTTGCTCTCCGCCGCCGTGATGGGCACCACCGTGCTGGTGGGCCGCGCCGTGGGCGCCGGGCAGCGCCGCGAGGCGCGCATGGCCTTGAAGCAGTCGATCTTGCTGGCCGGGGTAGCCTCCGTGCTGATCGGCGCGATCACCTTCATCGGCGCCTACCCGTTCATGCGCTGGCTGGGCCTCGACGCGGGCGCGGCGGAACAGGGCACCACGTACCTGCAGATCACCGCGCTGGCGACGCCGTTGCTGGCGGGCATGTTCGTCGGCTCGGCGTCGATGCGCGGCGCGGGCAACACGCGCACGCCCATGTTCGTCACCGGCTTCATCAACGCCGTCAACGCCCTCGCCGCCTGGTGGTTCATCTACGGCTTCGGCCCCATCCCGGCGCTGGGCGTGGCCGGGTCGGCCTGGGCCGCTAACCTGGCCCGGCTCGTGGGCTGCGTCATTCTGGTTTTCGTGTTGACCCGCCCGCGCCAGCAGGTCAGCATCCTGGGCCGCAAGGGCTGGCGCCCCGACCCCGTGCTGATCAAGCGCATCCTGAACGTCGGCATCCCGACGGCGGTGGAGCAGTTCTTCTTCGCGCTGGGCGTGACGCTCTACGGCGTGATCGTCATCAGCCTGGGCACGCAGGTCTATGCCACCCAGCGCGCCAGCATGATGGTGGTGCAGCTTTCGCTGATGCCCGGCTTCGGCTTTGCTGTGGCGGCGACCACGCTGGTGGCGCAAGGCCTGGGCGCGGGCAAGATCCGCCACGCCGAGGCCAGCGCACTGTTTGCCATGCGCAGTTGCATCCTGCAAATGTCGGTGGCCGGGCTGGGCTTTGCCGTCTTCGCCGACCCGCTGATGCGCATCTTCACTTCCGACGCCCAGGTGGTCGACCTGGGCACCCAGGTGCTGCGCATCATCGCCTTCAACCAGCCGTTCATGGCGATTGCCTCGGTGCTGGCCGGCGGCTTGCGCGGCGCGGGCGACACACGCTTCCCCATGGTCACTTCGGCCATCGGCATCTGGCTGGTCCGCCTGCCCATCGGCTGGTTCCTGGGCATTGTGCTCGGCCTGGGCTTGCAGGGCATCTACATGGTCTACGTGGTGGACGCCGCGGCGCGCGCCCTGCTGGTCGGCTGGCGCTGGCGCCAGGGCAAGTGGAAGTCGATGAAGGTCTAACCGCGCCTGCCTTAAAGATGCGAATGGCCCGCCAACCGGCGGGCCATTTGGTCTTTCGGGATCGGAGCGCTTGCGTCAGGAATGGTTGCGGCGGGCCGGAATCGGCGTGTGACCCCGGAACCGGGCGTCGCGCCGCCAGGTCAGGGCGCGGTCGTAGACATCTTCGATCCGCTTTACGGCCACATCCCACGAGCGGTCGCGCACGGCGGCCTCGCGCA
>CBJNAR010000554.1:0-3714 GCA_966434075.1 uncultured bacterium | reverse complement strand
TGATCCTGGTGCTGGCGGCGAATACCAGCTTTTCCGACTTCCCGCGGCTCAGCTTCTTCCTGGCGCGCGACCGCTTCTTGCCGCACCAGTTCGGCTTCCGCGGCGACCGGCTCGCCTACAGCTTCGGCATCGTCACGCTGGCGCTGCTGGCGGCGATCCTGATCATCGTCTTCGGCGGCGATACCGGGGCCTTGCTGCCGCTCTACGCCATCGGCGTGTTTAGCTCGTTCACCCTCTCGCAAAGCGGCATGGTGGCGCGCTGGATGCGCTTGAAGACGCCGGGCTGGCAGCGTTACGCGCTGATTAACGGCATCGGCGCGCTGACCACCTTCCTGGTGCTGCTGGTGCTGGCCTGGACCAAGTTCGCCGAGGGCCAGCCGCTGTTCACCATCGGCGGCTTCACGGTCCATGCCGGCGCGTGGATCGTGCTGGTGATCGTGCCTCTGCTGATGGCGATGTTCCTGCGCATCAACCGCCACTACGCGCTGGTGGCGCGGGCGCTGAGCCTGCAGAATGTCGACCCGCAGGTGGGCAAGGCGGCGGCGGCGGGTGCCACGCTGGCTTCCAGCCCCTCGATCAACCTGCCCAACGCCGGCACCCAGGCCGGCATCGTCGCCCCCCAGGGCGACGAGTTTCAGCGTATCGAACACCTGGTGGTCATGCCCGTCGCCGGGGTGAACCAGGTCACGCTGCGCACGCTGGCCTACGCCCGATCTATCACCGACAACGTGGTGGCCGTGCACGTGGCGGCGGACGAAGACGCCGCCGAGGTGGAGAAACTGGAGGCCAAGTGGCACCGCTGGGTGCCCGATGTGCCCTTGGTCATCGTCGAATCGCCCTACCGCTCGCTCTTGCGCCCCTTGCTGTCGTATATCGATGCCCTGCACCGCCAGCAGCCCAGCCGGATCTTGACCGTGCTGATCCCGGAATTCGTCGCCACGCGCCCCTGGGAACAACTCTTGCACAACCAGTCGGCGCTGCGGCTGAAGGGGTCGCTGCTGTTCCGCCCCGGCATCGTCGTCACGAGCGTGCCCTATCACATCGATACCCGCATGGAGGCGCTGGATTGATCTGTCCGAATTGCGAAGCGAAAAACAGCCGCGCGGATAATTTTTGCTGGCGCTGCGGCACCCCGCTCAAGACCGAGTCCGCCGCCCGTGTCACATCGCCATCCGCGACGCCGGGCACCGGCGCGCCGCAGGCCCCGCGCTCGGAATATATCTACGGCGGCCCCGGCACCGGCAACCCGTTCGTCGGCGCGCCGGTGCCCCCGCCCACGCCGCCGGCAGCACCCGATGCGTATGCCCCGCCCGCTCCGTCCTGGCAGCCCACCCTGACCCCCGTCGGGCGCGCGGGTCGGGGGCCGCTGGTGGCCGTGCTGGCGATTGGCGGGGCGCTGCTGCTATTGCTGCTGGGCGTCGGCGCGGTGATCTTTGCCGGCAACCTGCGGCCGCAGGCCGGGGCGCGGCCTGCGCCCGATGCCTCCGTGCCCACGCCGGTGCGCGGCGGCTATCAGCCGGCCACTGCCGACGAGCGCGCCGTGATCGCCGCCGTGGAGGCCAACAACGCGGCGCAGATCGCGGCGCTGCGCACGCTCGACCCGCACGCGCTGGACGGCACCATGACCGGGCAGGCACTGCAAGACAACCAGGGGATGATCCAGGATCTGGAGAGCCACGGGCTCTATCAGGTGGCCCACCTGATCCGCATCGACTACCAGCAGCCCCGCTTTATCGGCACCGACGAGGCCAGCATCCGCACCGTCGAGCAATGGGAATCGACCGTTTACCAGCGCTCGAACAACCAGGTCGCGGGTAGGCAGCCGCCGCAGACCCTGCACGAGATCTACTATCTCACGCGCACCAACGGCCAGTGGGTCGTGAACCAGGTCGATATTCAGCCGCAGCAGCAGGGCACGCCGGAACCCACCAACTAGCCCCGGCGGTACAACCGGATCGCCGGGCACAACAAAAGGGCGGCGCCATCAGTGGCGCCGCCCTCGTTTGCGTCGTCCTTAGCCGCGAACAGCGGCGCGCGTGGCCCGTCGTAGCACGATGCCGAGCGTCAACGCCAGCGTGCCCACCAGGAACAGGGCGGGGAACACGGGCGAACTACCGTGCCCGGTGGTCGGCTGCTGTTGCGGGGGCTGGCCCGTGGCGCCGCCACCCGCAACGGGCGGCGGTTCCGGCGGGCCAGGGTTGAGCACAATCGGCGTCGGCAACTGCTCTGTGGCCGCGGTGGCCGTGGGGGGCGGAAGCTCGGGCGTCTTCCCCGGCGGCTCGATCCCCGGCCGGGCGCCCCCCGCGGGTGACGGCGTGGGCGACGGCGGGGTAATCACCGGCGGCCCCCCGCGTGTGGGCAGCGGCGGCAGCGTGGGCGGGACGGCGGTAGTCACCGTGGGCAGCGTCCGCGGGATCGCCGAGGTGGCGGTGGGCCGCGGCGAGGGGGTCGCGCTGGGGGCGGCGGCCCGCGTCGGCGCCGGGGGCGGGGTGGCGATGGGACTGGCATTGCCGGTCGGGATCGCGCTGGGCGCGCCGGTGGCCTGCGGCGGCGGCAGGATGCCGGCAGCATTGTGATCCGCCGCCACCTGGGCGGGCGGCACCGTGGGCGGGCCGGACGCCGGGCGCGCGGCGGGCAGGTCCGACCCGGCATCCGCCGGGCGGTTACTGGGGCCGCTTTCCGGCGGCGCACCGGCGCCCGGCGCGGGGGCCGCCTGCGTCGGCGGCTTCGCCACGGCGACTGTCGGCGGATGGGCGATCGCCACGGGCGTCTCGGTCGGCGGCGCGACGGTGGCCGTGGCCGCCGGCGTGTAGGGCGGCGGTTTCGGCGTGCGCGTCGGCGGGACGACCGTGGGCGGTTCGGCGGTGGGCGTGGCCGTCGGCGTGTCGAGGGGCGGCTTGCGGCTGCGCGTCGCCGTCGGGGAAGGGCCGGTCGCGGTCGGCGGTGCGACTGCGGCTGTGGCGGTCGGGGCGGCAGGTTCGGTGGCCGTGGCCGTCGCAGCAGCGGGTTCGGTGGCCGTGGCGACGGGGGCGGTTCCCGTTTCGATAGAGACCGCCCAGGCCAGCGCCTGGTTCGTGCCGTCGCTCAGCAGCACGCCGTAGGGCAGGTAGAGGCTCTGGCGCGCGCTGCTGAGGCTCGTGGCCTCCAGCGTGCCGGTGCCCATGCGCCCGTCCAGCCCGGTGGCGGTCAGGGGGCCGGCGGCGATCTGCACGCGGTTATTCTGCCGGGCCAGCAGCAGCGAGGTGCCCTGCGAAAGCCAGCTTGGGTTCGGGTTGGCCTGCGCCGCGCTCAAGATGCGGGCAGCGACGGCGTGATCGCCGCTGTCGGGCCACGCGCCGGTCTGCGCGTACCAGACGGCGGCCAGCACCTGCTGCGGGTCGCTGTCGGCATAGCCCCAATCAAGACCGTAGTACAGGGCGGCGCGCACGGTGGCCGCCGCCGGGCCGATCAAGGTCGTGCCCGCGCCCGGCAAGGTGCCGCCCGGCCCCAGGGCCAGCACGCGCACGGCGATAGTCGCCGTGCCGCCGGGCTCCACGACGGCGTTGGGCGCCGGGACCGCGGCCAGGCTCTGGGCGTGCGCCGCCGGAATGCCCGCCAGGCCGCACAGCAAGACCAGCAGGGCCGTCAGAGTGCGTACAGGGGATAGAGCGGGGCGGGGAAGCGGATGATGAGCGAGGCCGCCAGCAGGGGCACCGCGGCCGAGGTGACGCGCGC
>CBJNAR010000553.1:0-3715 GCA_966434075.1 uncultured bacterium | reverse complement strand
ACAATTCGTGTGTGGGACCGGACCACCTGCCAGGAACAAGCTATATTTCACTGGCAGGGCGGTCCCGTTGATCCCATAGCTGTAGCCCCTGCTGGTCGCTTTGCGGTCTCAGGAGGCGTAGACGGTGTGCTGCGGATCTGGGATTTATGGATAGGGCGGGGTATCTCTGCCGAGTTGGTAGGATCTACGGCTCGAATCAATGCGGTTGCGGTAACTCCTGATGGTAGAGTCGCTGTATCGGGCGGGACCGATCATACCGTAACGGTTTGGGACGTAAGCGCGGGCAAAGTGCAGACGGTCCTGCGCGGCCATACCAACCGGGTCAACGCGGTCGGGGTCACGGCGAATGGGCGTCTCGTGGTGTCAGGGGACCAGGATGGGCTAGTACGCATATGGGATGCCGAAACCGGACAGGCGCGCACTGTTTTTTCTGAACATACCGGTCCGGTCTATACCGTATGCATAACCCCTGGCGGAACACTGGCGGTATCCGGCGGAGTGAATTTGAAGCGGCTGGAGACTGGACCCGACGGTGGCCGGTTTGTCTCCGGCGGGAAGAGTCCAACGGTATGGGTTTGGGATCTCACCAGCGGCAGGGGACAGGCATTCGGCACGCCACATTGCCATATCATAGATGCAGTAGCAGTGACGGCGGATGGGCGCCGTGTAGTTGCCACCGGCGCGGAGCAGCGCATGATATGGGCGTGGGATTTGCAGACTGACCGCGTACTTGCCTGGGGCACGGATGACTTTGCGGGCTATAGCCTGGCATTGACCCCGGACTGTCGCTGGGTAGTAGAGGGTTGCGCGGACGGGGCCATTAACCTCTGGGATCTTGCCGCTCTGATGCCCGATACGCAATTGCCACTGATGGAGTAAAACCGTGGACAGACTGACACGAAGCGATGGCACCGGCGTGGTCAGCCTGCGCGATGTAACCGAGGCGGACCTGCCGCTGTTCTTCGAGCACCAGCGCGATCCCGTCGCGACAGAGATGGCGGCATTCCCGGCCAGGGAGTGGGCGCCGTTCCTGGCGCACTGGACCTCGATTCTAGCCGACCCGACGCTTGCCAAGCAGACCATCCTGGTGGATGGGCAGGTGGCGGGCAACATCGGTAGTTGGGTGCAGGACGGGCAGCGCGAGGTGGGCTACTGGCTGGATCAGGCCTACTGGGGCCGGGGCGTCGCCACGCGGGCGCTGACCCTGTTTTTGCGGCAAGTCACCGCGCGCCCGCTCTATGCCTATGTAGTGCACCACAACATCGGGTCGCGCCGGGTGCTGGAAAAGTGCGGGTTCACTCTTGCCGGCGAGAATGACGAGGAATTCATCCTGGTACTGGACGCACCGGCCAGCGCACGAGACTCTTCGCTACGCTCAGAGTGACAACGCTTTGTCCGGCCCACGCGCCGAGACTCTTCGCTGCGCTCAGAGTGACACCGCCTTGGTGCCCCCACGAGACTCTTCGCTGCGCTCAGAGTGACAAGCCCGAACCGGCGCCCGTCTCCTGACGGCTGACGGCTGACGGCTGACGGCTGACCGCTGACCGCTGACCACTGACCACTGATCACTGACCACTCGCCGGACGTTGGCATAGGTTATGCGACTAGGAGGAGTGCCACCCGCAGAGCGCGGATGGCGGATTACGATAGTAGGAGGATGTCGCATATGGATCAGAACCGCAGCGGGCAAACGAGCAATCAGGGCAACCAGGGGGGCGGATCGCCGGCCAATCGCCCGGACGTGCTTTCCCGCCTGACCCCGACCCAGCTTGACGCGCTGGAGTTGCAGTTCAACGAGCAAGATCGCCAGGAGTGGAACACGTTCACCGACAGCTATGGCTGGAGCAAGCAGGAATCCGACGAGGTCTGGCAATGGTTTAGCCAGGTGCCGCGGGGCGGCGAGAGCACGTCAAAGTTGGAAGGCTTCCCCGGCGAGGGGCGATGACCCGCGTCCGCCGATTCTAGATGCACACAGCAAGGAACCCAGCCAGGCCGGCTGGGTTCCTTGCTGTGTGGCGATTCGCCGGCCGCAGGTCAGTAGCCATCAGAATTGTCATTCTGAGCGTAGCGAAGAATCTCCGTCTCGTAGCCCAGGAGACGAGACTCTTCGCTGCGCTCAGAGTGACAAGTACCCCTGAGTTCAGCACTATTGTCATTCTGAGCAGAGCGAAGAATCTCCGTCTCATAGCCCAGGAGACGAGACTCTTCGCTGCGCTCAGAGTGACGAGTGCGAGTGGAAGCGGTAATCAGGCGGAGGGCGGCGGCTCGGCCTCGGCGGCTTTGATCTCGGCGATGAGCGCCCTGGTCTGGGCGGCTTCGGCGGGCATGTGCGCGGCGTTCCAGGTGAGCAGGCTTTCGCGCAGCACGCGCAGCCCCTCAGCCCGCTCGCCCCGCTCGACCAGCACCTGGCCCAGCACGGCCAGCCCGGCGGCCAGCGCCGGGTCGTCGCCGAGCGTGCGGTTGAGTTCGATGCTATCGCGCAGCGCGGCCTGGGCCTGATCCAGATGGCCCGCCGAAAACAGCAGCAAGCCCAGGTGGTGCAGCGCCCCGGCGGCCACGTTGCCGTCCCCGGCGGCGACAGCGGCGTTGAGGCTGTTTTCCAGCAAGTCGCCCGCGAGCTGGCCGTCGCCGTCTTGCAGCGCGGCGATGCCCTGGCGCAGCAGGTCGCGTGAGCCGCCGGGCGCGTCCTGGCGCACGAGCGCTTCCATCTGGGCAACGATTTCCCCGACCTGGGCGGCTTCGGGCGCGTTGAGGTCCTGGAAGATCGTCAGGCTCTCGCGGGCCATCGCCAGCCCCTGCTCGCGCTCGTTCTGGCTGAACAGGATCTGGCCCAGCATGACCAGGGTAGCCGCCATATCGGCGGGCGCGCCGATGCCGCGTTCCAGTGCGAGGCTCTGTTCCAGCCGGGCGCGGGCCTCGGCGGTGTTGCCGGCCTGGATGTCGGCGATGGCCTGCTGGTGCAGCGCGGCGGCCTGGGTGCGGCGCGGATCTTCGGGCGGAACCTGCGCGACCGGCGCCGGGGCCTCCGGCACGGGCGGTGGTGGGGCGACAGGCGGGCTGGCGGGCGCCTCGGCGGCGTGCTCGCGGGCGGCTTCCATGATGCGCCGGATCTGTTCAGGAGTGAGCCGGGGTGGCTGCTGGGCGTCGGGCATGGGATCGTACCTCTGTGCTCTAGAGTAGGCTATGCCGGCGGCGGCACGCGGACGTAGTAGGTGGCCCGGCCCTGGCCGTGCATCTCCACCAGGCCCAGCTCGACCAGTTCGCGGAAGTCGCGCGCCGCCGTGACCGGGCTGACGGCGAACATCTGCTGGCATTCCTGGTTCGCCAGCGAGGCGCCGGGCGGGGCCAGCAGTTCCAGGATGCGGCGCTGGCGCGGATTGAGCCGGACGGGCGCCGGGCCGGCGCCGGGCCGGGGCCGCGTGCCGCCCAGCAGGGCGCGCAGTTCGTCGCGCAAAACGCCCAGGAAGTACTCCAGCCAGGGCGTCCATTCGGCAGGGGCGTCGGGCGCGGGCGGGAGCGCGGTGAGCAGGGCGGCATAGAAGCGGTCGATGTCGGCGGCGAACGCGGCCTCGATACCTGGCAGGCCGCCGGGCAGCCGATCGGCGCGGTGCAGCAGCAGGGCGGTATAGGCGCAGGCCGTCCGCGCGTTGGCTTCCTGTTGCGGGTGGATCTGCCACAGGCGCGACCACTCGACCTCGCATTTTTCCTCGGCGGC